>NZ_JAKKFE010000001.1:0-267265 GCF_022230935.1 Micromonospora hortensis | reverse complement strand
CCCAGCCCCGCCCGCCCCAGCGCCGCCCGCCGGGGCCCCGCAGCGTGCGCGGCCCGGGACACCCCCCGGGGCGTTCAGGTGACCGGGAGGGCGGCGAGCCGGTTGGCGCGGCGGCCCGCGACGGCCACGACGACAGCGAGGGCCAGGGCGATCAGGAAGAAGACGTCCGCGCCGGTGAAGGCCGCGTGGAAGCCCGCCGTCGGGTCGGTGGCGGAGCTGGCGCGGGTGTACGCGATGGTGAGGATCGCGATGCCGAGCGAGCCGCCGAGTTGGTGGGCGACGTTGACGAGGCCGGACGCGGCGCCGGCGTCCTGTGGTTCGACTCCGGCGACGCCGCCCTGGGTCATCAGGATGATGGCGATGCCCTGGCCGATTCCGATCACCAGCAGGGGCAGTAGCACGTCCGGGAAGTAGCTGGAGCCGGTCGAGATGCGCGACAGCCACGCCATGCCGGCGAGCGCGAGCACGAGGGACACCACCAGCAGGATGGGGCGGCCGAGCCGGTTCTGCAGGGGCCGGATGGCGTACACCATGGCGAAGAACATGCCGGTGATGGGCACGTACGCGAAGCCGGTCTGGAGGGCGCTGAGGTGCAGCACCTCCTGGAGGTACTGGCTGAGGAAGTAGAAGGTGGAGAAGGTGGCGCCGACGATGAGGATCCGCCCGGCGTACGCCCCGGAGCGCTCCAGGCTGCGGAAGAGTCGCAGTGGGGTGATGGGCTGTGGTGCCCGGTGTTCGATCAGCACGAATGCGGTCAGCAGGACGGCGCCGAGACCCAATGAGACAACGGTGCCCGGTGCGCTCCAGCCGGCGGCTGCGGCCTGGATGAAGCCGTACACCAGGGCGGTCATTCCGCCGGTGGAGGTCAGCGCCCCGCCAAGGTCGAACGCACCGGCGCGGCGTTCGGTCTCGACCAGGAACCGTGGTGCGAGCAGCGCGATGGCGATGCCGATCGGCACGTTGACGAGCATTCCCCAGCGCCAGGAGAGCAGGTCGGTGAAGACGCCGCCGACGACGATGCCGACGCTGCCGCCGGCGCCGATGACCGCGCTGTAGAGGGCGATCACCTTGGCTCGGGCCGCCGGTTGGGGGTGGTCGGCGACCAGTAGCGCGAGCGTGGAGGGCACCGCGAGCGCGGCGGCGAGGCCCTGCACGACGCGGGCGGTGATCAGCCAGCTGCCGCTCGGGGCGAGGCCGGCGGCGAGGGACGCCGCGGTGAACAGGGCGATCCCGGCGAGGAAGACGCGGCGGCGGCCGAGCAGGTCACCGGCTCGGGCGCCGAGCAGGAGCAGTCCGCCGAATGCCAGGACGTAGGCGTTCTGTACCCAGGAGAGCCCGGACGGGGAGAAGCCGAACTGCCGCTGCACGTGCGGCAACGCGGTCGTGATGATCGAGGTGTCCAGCGTCATCATCAGCTGCGAGCCGAGGATGAGCGCCAGGGCGATCCCGCGACGGGGAGCGGGCATGGTCCGCCTTCTTTCGGGCTAGACTGATAGGAGACCTCCGAATAAGTGGAGGCGTGCTACCACTCTAGTGATAGTCGGCCTCCGGTTGCTAGCGCTGGGAGACATCGGCATCGTGACGGCCCTCACCCACCTGCGCGTGGCCCGCCCGCACCGGGCCGACGCCGCCCGCAACTACGACGCGATCCTGGCGGCGGCCCGGGTCGCCTTCGCCGAGCAGGGCGCGGAGGCTCCGCTGGAGGAGATCGCCCGCCGCGCCGGAGTGGGTATCGCGACGCTCTACCGCAACTTCCCGACCCGGGAGGTGCTGATCGAGAACGTCTACGTCACCGAGGTCGAGGCGGTGTGCGCGACCGCCGGGGAGGCCGAGAGCCTCGCCCCCCGCGATGGCCTGTACGCCTGGCTGCGGCGCTTCGTGGAGTACATCGGGGCGAAACAACCGCTGGCCGCCGGCCTGAACCGGGAGTCCACCGCCTACCTGGAGTGCCGCCGGGCGCTCTACGCGGCCGGTGGGCCGTTGCTGGAGCGGGCCCAGCG
The DNA here is from genome assembly GCF_022230935.1 of Micromonospora hortensis. Classification (NCBI taxonomy): domain Bacteria; kingdom Bacillati; phylum Actinomycetota; class Actinomycetes; order Micromonosporales; family Micromonosporaceae; genus Micromonospora; species Micromonospora hortensis. The sequence goes on along the minus strand of NZ_JAKKFE010000001.1, from coordinate 265,265 downwards.
GGCGCGCGAGGTGCGCGCCGACGTGACGATCGACGACGTCATGCGCCTGGCCAGCGCCATTGCCTCCGGGCACTTTCCCCGGGCCGACCAGCGCGATCACGTCCTCACTGTCGCCCTGGACGGGCTGAGCGCGCAGCCGGAGTGACCTCGGCGGTCGGCCCGCGCCGCGATGTCCGAAGTGGAACAGCTGCGGAACGTGTTCGGGGAATCACGATGGACTCGGACCCTTGACTCTCGGGAAACATCGGGCCACCATCTGACAACGTTGTCACAGACCCCCGCCATCTGACAACGTTGTCATGTCTGGAGGCAAGATGTCCGACCCATCGCCGATTTCCCGGCGTACCTTCCTCTCCGCCGGTGCGACGCTGCTGGCGTCGGTCGGGGTGACCGCGGCCCTCCCGGACGCCCTCGCGTCCGCCGCCGGGCCGACGCCGACCGCCACCCCGACCGCCACCGACCTGGCCCGGTACCGCCCGGTGACGGTCTCCTCGACCGACTACGCGCCGACGCCGGCCACCTTCGCCGTGGACGGCCTGCCGCAGGTCGGCGTCCGGGGGAGTGGATGGCGTGCCGCCGTCGGCGATCCACAGTGGATCTCAGTGGACCTGCAGGCGCCGTGCCGGATCGAGGCCGTCTCCCTGGTCTTCGAGGCCACGCTCACCGACGGGCCGTTCGACGGCAACTACACCGACACCGACGGTGACGAGATCCTCTCCAGCGCCGCGACGGCGTACCGGATCGAGGTCTCCACCGACGGCAGTGCCTGGCGGTCGGTGTACGAGACCAGCGAGGGCCAGGGCGGCGCACAGACCATCAAGCTGCCCGAGCCGGTCACCGCCCGGTGGATCCGGATGACCGCCACGAAGCGCTCGAACAGCAACCCGGTGGGCCTCAACGGCTTCCAGGTCTACGGCGTACCGCTCGCCGGCCGGCCGAAGGCCGAGGGCTGGACCAGTTGGGAGGGCGGCAACACCGGCCCGGCACCCGAGCTGCGGGTCGCCGCCGACGGCACGGTGCCGCTGGAGTCGGGCTGGTCGCTGACGATGGACGACTTCGCCGGCACCGCCGACGGCGCCGAACTCTCCCGTGCCGGCGTCGACGTCCGGTCCTGGCTGCCAGCGACGGTACCCGGCACCGTGCTGGGCACACTGGTCGAGCAGGGACACCTGCCCGACCCGGTGGCCGGCTTCAACAACATGCGCATCCCGGAGGCGCTGTCCCGGCACACCTGGTGGTACCGGCGCGCGCTGCGGCTGCCGCGTGACCTGGACACCTCGGCCGGCCGACGGATCTGGCTGGAGTTCGACGGGATCAACCACGAGGCGACGGCCTGGGTCAACGGCGTGCGGGTCGGCAGCGTCAAGCACCCGTTCGCGCGGGCTGCCTTCGACATCACCGACGCGTTGGCCGGTCACCGTGGCGAGCACGTCCTCGCCGTCCGGGTCACCCCGATGCCGCACCCGGGCACCCCCGGCGACAAGGGCCCCGACGGCCGTACCTTCCTCCAGTCGGCCCACCACTACCTTGACGCGCCGACCTACCTGGCGGTGTCCGGGTGGGACTGGATGCCGGCCGTCCGTGACCGGGTCACCGGCCTCTGGGACCACGTCCGCCTGCGCAGCACCGGCGCCGTGGTCATCGGCGACCCGCACGTACAGACCACGCTGCCCGACCTGCCCGGCACCGACACCGCCGAGGTCACCATCCGGGTCCCGGTCCGCAACGCGGCGGCCAGCGCCACCACTGTCACCGTCCGCGCGGAGTTCGACAAGGTACGCGTCGAGTCGACGGTGACCGTCCCCGCCGGCGGGAGCACCACTGTCACCTTCACGCCGGAGCGTTTCCGCGCGCTGCGGCTGCGCAACCCCCGGCTCTGGTGGCCCAACGGCTACGGCGACCCCCACCTGTACGACCTCACGCTCACCGCCACCGTCAAGCGCGCGGTCAGCGACCGGCGTGCGCTCCGCTTCGGTGTCCGCGAGTTCGCCTACGACTGGCACCAGCCGATCGTCATCTCGCCCCCCGGCAAACCCGCGCTGGAGTTCGTCGACGGCGCGGCGACCCAGACGGTCACGTTCGACAGGCAGCACGCCCGGCACGTGCGCATCCAGGCCGGCCAGCGCGCCACCGGCTGGGGCATCTCGATGTTCTCGTTGTCGGTGGCCGACGGCACCGGTCCGGATCTCGCCCTGCGCCGCGACGCCACCGCGTCGTCCTCGGAGAACGACGGCAACGGGCCCGGCAAGGCCGTCGACGGCGACGCGGCGACCCGCTGGGCCTCGCAGGCCGAGGACGACCAGTGGATCCAGGTCGACCTCGGCGCGGCGGTGGACTTCGACCGGGTCACCATCGTGTGGGAGCAGGCGTACGCGCTGGACTACCGCGTGCAGGTCTCCGTCGACGGGGACGCCTGGAACGACGTGACGTCGGTCAGCAACGACACCCCGCTGGGCAGTCGGGCCACCCAGGTCGAGACGTTCGCCAGTCAGACGGCGCAGCACCTGCGCATCCAGACCGGCGCGCGGGTGACCTCGTGGGGCGTGTCCATGTGGGCGCTCTCGGTGCGGCGGCAGGCCGAGCCGGACGTCGACCTGGCCCTGCGCCGGACGGCGACCGCGTCGTCGTCGGACGGCGACTCGAACGGCCCGGACCGGGCCGTCGACGGCAACCCCCGCACCCGGTGGTCGTCCACGTTCGAGGACAACCAGTGGATCCAGGTCGACCTCGGCGCTCCGGTCAGCTTCGACCAGGTGACGATCGTCTGGGAGCAGGCGTACGCCCGCGACTTCGTCATCCAGGTCTCGGACGACGGGCAGCGCTGGACCGACGTCAAGGCGGTCAGCAACAAGATCACCGAGCTGAAGATCACGGTGAACGGTGTGCCGGTGTTCGCCCGGGGCGGCAACTGGGGCTGGGACGAACTGCTGCGCCGGGTGCTGCCCGACCGGCTGGCCGACACGGTCGAGATGCACCGCGACATGAACTTCACGATGATCCGCAACTGGCTCGGCAGCAGCAACCGGGAGGAGCTGTACCAGGCCTGCGACGAGCAGGGCATCCTGGTGTGGAACGACTTCTGGCAGGCCGGGGCCTTCCTGCCGAATCCGCCCGGCTACGTCGACATCGCCGCCGACACGATCCGGCGGTTCCGCCACCACCCGAGCATCGTCGTCTGGTGCGGCGCGAACGAGGGGGACCCGCCGCCGATCGTCGACGCCGGGCTCAAGCAGGCCGTCGCCACCGAGCACCCGGAGATCCTCTACATCCCGAACTCCGCCAGCGGCATCGTGAGCGGGCGGGGGCCCTACGGCTGGGTCGACCCGACGACCTACACCGACAAGACGATCTACGAGGCGGACTCGTTCGGCTTCCACACCGAGATCGGCATGCCAGTGGTGTCGGTGACCGAGAGCATGCGCAACCTCGTCGGTGACGCGCCGGAGTGGCCGATCGGCGAGGTGTGGAACTACCACGACTGGTCGACCATCGGTAACCAGCGCGTCGGCACGTACCAGGCGGCGATCGACGCGCGGCTCGGTGAGTCCGAGTCGCTCGACGAGTTCGCCACCCGGGCGCAGTTCGTCAACTACGAGAGCCACCGCGCCATGTTCGAGGCGTGGAACGCCAACCTGTGGCAGGACGCCACCGGTCTGCTGCTGTGGATGTCGCACCCGGCGTGGCACAGCACGGTCTGGCAGACCTACGACTACGACCTCGACGTGAACGGCGCCTACTACGGCGCCCGCAAGGGATGCGAGCCGGTCCACGTCCAGGCCGACCCGGGTACCTGGCAGGTCCGGGTGGTCAACCACACCGCCGCCCCGCTCAGCGGAGTCACTGTGAGCGCCCGACGGTACGACCTGAACGGCCGGTCGTTGGGTTCGGCCCAGCGTCAGCGGGTGGACGTGGCCCGCTCGGCCACCACGGCGGTCTTCCCGCTCGCCGCGCCGGACGGCGGCGGACTGCACCTCGTGCGACTGGAGTTGCGGGACAGCCGCGACCGGCTGCTCACGGAGAACACCTACTGGCGCTACGACAAGGCCGAGCAGTTGCGGGCGCTCAACGACGTGCCGAGCACCCGACTGTCGACGTCGTCGAGCACCGTACGCGTCGTGGACCGGCGCAACACCGTCACCACGACGGTCCGCAACCAGGGCCGTACGGTCGCCGCGTTGGTGCGGCTCGCCGTACGCGACCAGCGCGGTGAGCGGGTCCTGCCGGCGCGCTACGACGACAACTACTTCTGGCTCCTGCCGGGGGAGAGCCGCGAGGTGCGCATCTCCTGGCCGGCGCGGTCGGGCCTCGCCCGCCAGGTCACGGTGACCGCGCAGGCGTACAACTCCTAGGAGTACGCGGTGGGAGGCGGCGCCGTGCGGCTCCGCTTCCCACCGTGGACCCGTGCGCTGCCACCTGATGCGGGCGTTTAGATCCGTTACCGCACCTCGGCTCGGGACCGATACCCATGCTGTACGTGTGACACGGTCCGGTTCCACGTCCGGCGCGGTACGGGTCGCGTTCGCGTTCTGGATCACGCTCGTGGGCACCACGGTGCCGACGCCGCTCTACCCGCTCTACGAGCTGGAGTTCGGCTTCTCGTCGTTGACAGTGACAGTGGTCTACGCGCTGTACGCGCTGGGAGTCGTCGTCGGGTTGCTGGTCTTCGGTCGGCTCTCCGACCAGATCGGCCGACGTCCGGTCATCCTCATCGCGCTGCTGCTCTCGGTCGCCGCCGACGCCGTGTTCCTGGCCGCCGTGGACCTGGCGATGATCATCGTGGGTCGGATCCTCGCCGGGCTGTCCGCCGCGCTGATCATCGGTGCCGCGACCGCGGCGTTGGCGGAGCTGATCGACCCTCGGCACCCGAAGCGGGCCGCCACCGTGTCGATCTTCGCGAACCTGGGCGGCCTGGCCGCCGGCACCCTGCTGTCCGGGATCGTGTCGGACGTGGCACCCGATCCACTCCGGCTGCCCTGGGTGATCGTGCTGATCCTGGCGGTGATCGCGATCATCGCGCTGCGGGGGGTGCCGGAGACGGTCCGGGAACGTTCGCCGGTGACTTTGCGGGTGCAGCGGTTGCACGTGCCGGCGACCATCCGCGGGGCCTTCGTCCGCTCGGCGCTCACCGCCGGCGCGGGCTTCGCCGCCCTCGGGGTGCTCACGTCGGTGAGTGGGCTGTTCCTCGGCATGGTCCTGCACGAGACCTCGCACACCCTTGCCGCGCTGGTGGTCTTCGTGGCGTTCACCGGCGCCGCGTTCGGTCAACTGCTGACCCGCGTGCTGTCCTCGCGCGCCGCGCTGGCCAGCGCCTGCGCCGGCCTCGTCGTGGGGGCGGGCCTGCTCGCGTTCAGCATGTGGATGGCGTTGCTGGCGACGCTCATCGTCAGCGCGGCGATCACCGGTGTCGCGTCCGGGGTGGCGGTCGGCGACGGCATCGCGACGATCACGATGAAGACCGAACCGCAGCACCGGGCCGAGGCCGTGTCGACCTTCTTCGCCATCCTGTTCGCCATGCTCGGTGTGCCAGCGGTCGGGGTCGGTCTGCTGATCCAGACGATCGGCCTGCGCCCGGCCGGCGAGGTCTTCAGCGCGGTGGTGGCGGTGCTCGCGCTGGTCGTCCTGCTCAGCCTGGTCCGGGGCGGCCGGACACGGCCCGCGAGCTGATCACCGGCGCGGCCAGTTCAGGGCAACCGGCGTGCCTGGCGGGCCATTCACGGAGGTCTTGCGGCGGTCATCGTATACAACATACGCTCCCCGAATCGCCCACCTGAGGAGCTCTCCATGACGAACCTCTCCGTCCGCGACACGAACCTGCCCCGCAGCCGGGTGCTCCGGGCCGCCGTGGCGGCAGCCGCCGTCGTCTGCACTGTCGTCGCCTGCTCACCGGTGTCGAACAACGAAGGCGGCGACCCGTCCGGCGGCGACCAGGCGGCAGGCCAGGATTCCTTCGGTACGCCCGCCGACCCCGCCGCCGTCAAGCAGGGCGGCAAGCTGGTCATCGCCCTCTCCGCCGAGCCCGACGCGCTGGACCCGACGCTGTCGAGAAGCCTCTACTCCCGCTACGTCTTCCAGGCGATGTGCCAGAAGCTCTACGACGTCAACGAGCAGGCGCAGGTCGTACCGCAGCTCGCGACTGCCCTGCCCACCACGAGCGGCGACGGCCGGACGGTGACCATTCCGCTGCGGCCCGGCGTGCGCTTCGCGGACGGCACGGCGTTCGACTCGGCCGCGGTGAAGGCCACCCTGCAACGCCACCTCACCAACGCCCGGTCGGCGCGCAAGAGCGAACTCGGCCCCATCGACGGCGTCGACACCCCTGACGCGCAGACAGTCGTCCTGCGGCTGAAGCAGCCGTTCGCACCACTGCTCGGGGCCCTCGCCGACCGGGCCGGCATGATCATGAGTGCGCAGGCGCTGCGGACCAAGGGCGACGACTTCGCCTCGGCGCCGGTCTGCGTCGGCCCCTTCAAGTTCGCAAAGCGGGTGCCGCAGAACTCCATCGAGGTGGTGCGGGACCCCAACTACTACGACGCGAGCAAGGTGCACCTGGACGGCATCTCGTGGCGGATCCTCACCGACGCCAGCATCCGCGCCGCCAACCTGCGCTCCGGTGACGCGCAGGTCGCCGACTCGGTCTCCACCCAGGACGTCGCCTCGCTCCGGCAGGACGCGGCGGTCTCCGTCCTCCAGTCGCAGTCCCTCGGCTACCAGGGCCTGACCATCAACGTCGGCAACGTCGACGGCGTCGGCACCGCAGCCAAGCCCATCAACCGCCCCCTCGCCCAGAACGCCAAGGTGCGACAGGCCTTCGAGCACGCCATCGACCGCAAGGCCCTCGTCGACGCGGTCTTCAACGGTCTGCACGCCGCCGCCTGCTCCCCGATCTCGCCGGCGAGCACGTTCTCGTCCCCCGAGGCGCAGACCTGCCCGGCGCACGACCCCGCCAAGGCCAAGCAGTTGCTGGCCGAAGCCGGCGTGCGGACGCCGTACACGGTCACGATGCTCGCCTCGAACACCCCTGACACGCTGCGTCTCGCGCAGGCGTTGCAGTCCATGGTCAAGGACGGCGGATTCGACCTGAAGATCAACCCGGTGGAGTACTCGTCGCTCCTCGACGAGCAGGACCGCGGCAACTTCGAGCTGCTGCAACTGGGGTGGAGCGGCCGGATCGACCCGGACGCCAACATCACGAACTTCGTCGGCACCGGCGCCAGCCAGAACGTCGCCGGCTACAGCAACCCGCAGCTCGACACAGTGCTGACCCAGGCCCGCCAGGCCGGTGACGTCGAGGAGCGCAGGAAGCTGTACGGGCAGGCGGTCGCACTGCTCCAGCAGGACGACGCCCTGATCTACCTCTACCGGCAGCGCAACCTGACCGCCGTCAGCAAGCAGATCCAGGGCCTCCAGGTCTACCCGGACGGCGTTATCCGGGCCGCCTTCGCCGGCTTCGGCAAGTAGGCCGTCGTGGCCCGATACCTGCTCACCCGCGCCTGGCAGTCGGCGCTGACCCTGCTGTTGTCGACGATCGTGGTCTTCGTCGGCGTACGGGCGCTGCCCGGCGATCCGGCCCTCGCCCTGGCCGGGGAGGACCGGTCGCCGGAGGCCCTGGAGGCCATCCGTCGGCACTACGGGCTGGACCAGCCGCTGCCGGTGCAGTTCGCCCAGTACGTGGAGCGCATGGCGCAGGGCGACTTCGGGGTGTCCATCCGCACCGGCACCCCGGTCTCCTCGATGCTCACGACAGCCCTGCCGGTGACCGTCGAGCTGTCCGTCCTGGCGATCCTCATCGCGGCGGCGCTCGGCGTCGGCGCCGGGGTGCTCGCGGCCGTCCGTCGTGGACGTCCGGCGGAGTGGCTCGCCAACGGCCTGGCCCTGATCGGCCTGTCCGTGCCGCACTTCTGGCTCGGGCTGCTGGCGATCCTCTACCTGTCCGTGGCGACCGGGCTCTTCCCCGCCTCCGGCTTCGTGCCGATCCTGGAGGACCCGGTGGACAACCTGCACCACATCGTCCTGCCGGCGGTGATCCTCGGCACCGGCCTGGCCGCCATCATCATGCGGCAGACCCGCTCGGCGATGCTGGACTCGCTCTCCTCCGACTACGTCCGGACGGCGAAGGCCAAGGGCCTGCGACCGCGCGCCGTCATCACCCGGCACGCCCTGCGGAACAGCCTCATCGTGGTGGTGACCGTCGTGGGTCTCCAACTCGGCGGGCTGATCTCGGGCGCTGTCGTCACCGAACAGATCTTCGGGCTGCCGGGCTTCGGCAAGATGACCATCGACGCGGTGTTCCAGCGGGACTACCCGGTGATCCAGGCCGTCGTCCTGCTCACCGCGGCGGCCTACATCGTGATCAACTTCTTCGTGGACCTGCTCTACTCGGTCATCGATCCACGCATCCGGGTGACGGGAGATCCGGCATGACCGTCCTCACCGTACCGATGGCGGAGACCGGCACCGCCGATATCACCCGGCGTACCCGGGTGCTGCGGCGGCTGCGGCGCAACCCGCTCGCCGTGGTGAGCTTCGTGGTGCTCGCGCTGGCGGGTGTCATCGCGCTGCTCGCGCCCTGGCTCGCGCCCTACTCGGTCGACCAGACCGACTTCGCCCGTACGTTCGCCCCTCCCGGCACCGCCGGGCACCTGCTGGGCACCGACGACCTCGGCCGGGACGTCCTCTCCCGCATCATGCTCGGCGCACGGGCCTCGTTGCAGGTAGGGCTCCTGGCGGTGGCCACGTCGCTGGTCATCGGGGTGCCGCTCGGGCTCGCCGCCGGCTACTTCCGGGCTTGGGACGCGGTGATCTCGCGCTTCACCGACCTGCTGCTGGCGTTTCCGTTTCTGATCATGGCGGTGGGGTTGGCGGCCATCCGCGGTGCCAGCCTCGGCAACGCCGCGGTGGCCATCGGCATCGCCCAGATCCCCGGGGTGATCAGGGTCGTCCGCTCGGACACGCTGCGCCTCAAGTCGCTGGACTTCGTCGCGGCGGCCGTCGTGGACGGCGCGAGCGACCTGTGGGTGCTCGCCCGGCACATCCTGCCGAACGCGACCTCGGTGATCCTGGTGCAGGCCACTGTCGCCATCCCGGCCGCGATCCTCGGCGAGGCGGTGCTGTCCTTCCTCGGCCTCGGCATCCAACCCCCGTCGCCCAGTCTGGGCACCATGCTGGCGACCGCCCAGCAGTTCGCCGCCCGCGCACCGTGGGCCGCCGTCTTCCCCGGCGTGGTGATCATGGGTCTGGCGCTGGCGTTCAACGTCTTCGGTGACGCCCTGCGCGACGCCCTCGACCCGAAGGGAGACCGGCGATGACCACCGCCTCCGCGCCCGTGCTGGAGATCCGCGACCTGTCGGTGTCGTTCCCGACCGAGACCGGCACCGTCTCGGCGGTCGACGGAGTCAGCCTGGACCTCGCGGCCGGGGAGATCGTCGGGATGGTGGGCGAGTCGGGGTGCGGAAAGAGCGTCACCGCGATGAGCCTCGCCGGACTGCTCCCGGGCAGCGCCCGGGTCAGCGGATCGGTGCGCCTGGACGGCACCCAGCTGGTCGGGGCCCGCGAGTCGGCCCTGCGTCGCGTCCGTGGCCGGGAGATCGCCTACATCTTCCAGGAACCGATGACGTCGTTGAACCCGGTGCTCACCGTCGGACGGCAGATCGGCGAGGTGCTCCAGGTCCACGAACGGATGTCCCGACGGGCGGCGCGGGCCCGCGCCGTCGAGCTGTTGACGCTCGTCGGGATCCCGTCCGCCGCCCAGCGGGTCGACAACTATCCGCACCAACTCTCCGGCGGCATGCGCCAGCGCGTGATGATCGCGATGGCGGTGGCCTGCGGCCCGAAGGTGCTGGTGGCCGACGAGCCGACCACCGCGCTGGACGTCACCGTCCAGGCCGGCATCCTCCAGGTGCTGCGGGACCTGCGCGACCGGCTCGGCACGAGCGTCCTCATCATCACCCACGACCTCGGCGTGATCGCCGACATCGCGGACCGCGTCGTCGTCATGTACGCGGGCCGGGTGGTGGAACGGGCGCCGGTGGACGACCTGTTCGCCCATCCCCGGCACCGGTACACGGCCGGGCTCCTGTCGGCGTCACCGCAGCCGGGCCGGCACGCCGGCACCGACCGGTTGACCGAGATCCCCGGGCTGGTGCCCGTCCTGGCCAGCCAACCCGACGCCTGCACCTTCGCGGATCGCTGCCCGGCCGCCGATGAGCAGTGCCGGGCGGCCGCCCCGCCGTTGGAGGATGTCGGTGGCACCGACCATCTCGCGGCCTGTTGGCACCCCTGCACAACGGCACCGACGGCAGTTCAGGAGGCGAACCGATGACGCCGCAGCCGAACGCCCTGGAGATCGCGGACCTGGTGATGCACTTCGGCCCGGTGCGTGCCGTGGACGGGGTGTCCCTGACCATCCCGCGGGGCCGGGTCACGGCCCTGGTGGGGGAGAGCGGTTCCGGGAAGTCGACAGTGGGCCGATGCGTGGTGCGGCTCGTCGAACCGACAGCGGGAACTGTCCGGATCGCCGGCACTGACGTCACCCACCTGTCCCGACGGCGACTGCGTCCCCATCGCGGCGCGGTGTCGATCGTCTTCCAGGACCCGGCCGCGTCACTGGACCCGCGGATGCTGGTGGGCGAGATCGTGGCCGAGCCGCTGCGGCTGGCCGGCAAGCGGATCTCCCGGCGCGAGCGGGACGCGCGCGTCGCCCCCCAACTCGAACGGGTGGGCCTGCGCGCCGAGGTGGCCCGCCGCTATCCCCACGAGCTGTCCGGCGGGCAACGTCAACGGGTCAGCATCGCGCGGGCCCTGATCTCCGAGCCCATGCTGCTCATCGCTGACGAACCCACCAGCGCGCTCGACGTGTCGGTGCAGGCGTCGGTGCTCAACCTCCTCGCCGACCTGCAACGCGACATCGGGTTCGCCTGTCTCTTCATCACCCACGACCTCTCCGCTGTCGAGTACCTGGCCGACGACATCGCTGTCATGTACCTGGGTCAGCTCGTCGAGACCGGTAGCCGCGAGCGGATCTTCGCCCGACCCGCCCACCCGTACACGCAGGCGCTGCTCTCCGCCGCGCCGGTGGCCGACCCGGTGCGTCAGCGCCTCCGTCAACCGGTGCTGCTCGGCGACGACCTGCCGTCCGCGCTCGACCCACCGTCCGGCTGCCGGTTCCGGACCCGGTGCCCGCTCGCCTTCGACAGGTGCGCGACGGAGGTGCCGGCGCAGACCGCCGTCGGCGACGGGATGGCCGCGTGTCACCTGGTCCGGCCGGACGGCACCGGTCCCGACGTTCGTACCGCAGATCCCAGTGAGGTGTTGTCATGACGTTCACCACCCGACCCACGTTGCAGGGCACCTTCGGCATGGTGTCCTCCACCCACTGGCTGGCCAGCCAGTCGGCGATGGGCATCCTGGAACGCGGGGGCAACGCCTTCGACGCGGCGGTCACCGCCGGCTTCGTCCTGCACGTCGTCGAGCCGCACCTGAACGGGCCGGGCGGCGAGGTGCCGGCCATCGTGGCCACCGCACGGGATCCCCGACCGAAGGTGCTGTGCGGGCAGGGGCCGGCGCCGGCCGGCGCCACCATCGCGCACTTCCGGTCCCTCGGGATGGACCTCATCCCGGGCGCCGGGCCGCTCGCGGCGGCCGTACCCGGCGCGGTGGACGCCTGGCTCCTGCTGCTGCGCGAGCACGGCACGCTCACAATCGCCGAGGTGCTGGAGCCGGCGATCGGCTACGCCGGCGCCGGACACCCGCTGGTGGGCCGGGTCGGTGACACGGTGGCGGCCGTCCGGTCGTTGTTCGAGGAACACTGGCCCACCTCCGCCGCGCTCTGGCTGCGCGGCGGCCGACCACCGGCCGCGGGGGAGTTGGTCACCAACCCGGCGTACGCGGACACCCTGCGCCGGCTCGTCGAGGCGGGACGGGCGGCCGGCGTCGACCGGGAGGCCCAGATCGAGGCCGCGCGCCGGGCCTGGAGCACCGGTTTCGTCGCCGAGGCGATCGACGCGTTCAGCCGGCTACCGTTCCAGGACTCCAGTGGCCGCCCGCACGCCGGGCTGGTGACCGGCGACGACCTGGCCGCGTACTCGGCGAGCTGGGAGCCGCCCGCCACCCTTGACTGGCACGGCTACTCGGTGGCGAAGACCGGTTTCTGGGGCCAGGGCCCGGTGCTGCTGGAGTCACTGGCCACTCTGGATGCCCTCGACGACCCGGGCGCGTACGACCCGACGACCGCGGCGGGCATCCACGCCCAGGTCGAGGCGCTCAAGCTCGCCTTCGCCGACCGGGAGGCCTGGTACGGCGACGGGGCCGACGTGCCCGCCAAGGCGCTGCTCTCGCCGCAGTACGCGCGGGAGCGGGCCGTCCTGATCGGCGATCGCGCGTCGGCGGAGTTGCGGCCGGGGCGTCCGGACGGGGCGCAGCCGCGCCTGCCCGCCCACGTTCGGCAGGGCGCCGGGCGGCGTACCGGGCCGACGGATGCCACCACGGGAGAGCCGACGGTGCAGTCGGACGGGGTGACCCGGGGCGACACCTGTCACGTGGACGTGGTCGACCGCTGGGGCAACATGATCTCCGCTACGCCCAGCGGCGGCTGGTTGCAGAGTTCCCCGACGATTCCGGAGCTGGGCTTCCCGCTGGGCAGCAGGTTGCAGATGTTCTGGCTGGAGGAGGGGCTCGCCTCGTCGCTGGCGCCGGGCCGCCGCCCGCGTACGACGTTGAGCCCGACGATGGTGCACCGTGACGGTCAGCCGGTGCTGGCCTGCGGCACCCCCGGTGGCGACCAGCAGGACCAGTGGCAGTTGCCGTTTTTGCTGCGGCACCTCGTCGGTGGGCAGAGCCTTCAGGAGGCCATCGACGCGCCGGCGTGGCACACGGTCAGCCTGCCGGGGTCGTTCTATCCCCGCGACATGGAGCCCGGTGTCCTGGTGGTGGAGGACCGGCTCGACGAGGGTGTGCTGGAGGCCCTGCGGGCGTACGGGCACGAGGTGCGGGTCACCGACGGGTGGAGCCTCGGTCGGCTCTGCGCGGTGACCCGTGACCCGGTGACGGGAGTGCTGGCGGCCGGTGCGAACCCCCGGGGGATGCAGGGCTACGCGTGCGGCCGGTAGCTGGCGCCATGGCCGCGCGCCCGTCAGCGGGCGCCGTAGCCGCCTTCGGCGTTCTCGTAGGCCGCTGCGGATGCCGCGTCGAGGTGGTCGAGCGCGGCCCGCTCGGCGCGGTCACCGTCGCCCGACTCGATGGCGTCGACGAGTTGGATGTGCTCGGCCCACGAGTGTGGCGCGCGTTCGGCCGCCCCGAGCCGGAAGACCCACTGGACATGGAGGTAGAGCGACTTGGCGATCGACGACAGCCAGGGGTTTCCGCTGATCTGGAGGATGCGCAGGTGCAGCGTGCTGTTCAGTTCGGCGACCCGGGCCAGGTCGTGGCGCTGCGTCGCCTCGCGGCCCTGGTCGAGCAGGGCACGCAGGGACGCCACGTCGGCCGCTGTGGCCCGTTCGGCGGCCAGCCGGGCGGCCAGCGTCTCCAGGCGCTGTCGCACGGCGAACATGTCGGTGATGGTCCCGCTGCTCGGTGAGGCGACTACGGCTCCCCGGCGGGGGAGGATCACGACGAACCCCTCCGCCTCGGCGACGCGCAGTGCCTCCCGGACGGGATTGCGGGAGACGCCGAAGTCCTCGGCGAGCCGGTCCTCGGTCAGCCGTTCCCCGGGCAGGTAGTCGCCGTCGATGATGGCGGTCCGCAGCGCGGCGAGGACCTGATCGCGTAGCGGCAGGTGTTGCGCGCCGAGCTTGTCCCGTAGGTCTTCAGCCACCTGGTCGCCTCTCCGTGAACGTGTCCGGACAAAGTGTATACGAAGAACAATTACTGGAAGGTGGCCGACAGTGTCGAGCACAGCGCCCCGCGTCACCCACCCTCGCGTCGCCCCGCGCCGAGACGAGTGCCTGCTGCGGCGACGGCAGGCGCTCGTCGTCGTCCTCACCTTCCTCACCGGGAGCGCCGACGCTCTCGGTTTCCTCGCCCTCGGCGGCGCCTTCGCCAGCGTGATGACCGGCAACATGGTCCTGCTCGGGCTCTCGGCCGGCCGGGGTGAAGCCGACCTGGCGCTGACGTCGGGCTGCGCCATCGTCAGCTTCATCGTCGGTGTCCTCGCGGGCGCCCGCGTCGTCGGCTCGGCACAGCCCGACGATCCGGTCTGGCCCCGGCGAGTCACCTGGGCGCTGGTCCTGGAGCTGTCGGTGTTCGTCGTGTTCGCCGTCGTCTGGGAGATCACCCTGCACACGCCCGACGCGGGTGTCCACCTGGCGCTACTGATGCTGTCCGCGGTCGCCCTGGGCGTGCAGAGCAGTGCCATCCAGCGCTTCGGCGTGTCCGGCCTGTCCTCCACGTACCTGACCGGCACGCTCACCAGCCTGATCGCCGGGGTCGCCGCGCGCAGCCCGTGGGCCAGCCTGCGTCCCAAGGTCCAGGTGCTGCTGGCCCTCATGGTCGGCGCGGCGGTCGGCGCCCTGGTCGCCCTGCACCTGCCTGTCGTCGCCCCGGCCCTGCTGATCGTGCCGCTGGTGCTCGTCATCGCCGTGTCCGCGCGGATGCGGGCCTGAGCGTCAGACGCCGCGAGCGAACAGGGCCAGCCGTACCCGGTTGGGGCTGTCGGTCTTCGTCATCAGGCTGGTGATGTGGGTCTTGACGGTGGTGACACCGATGTGGAGCTGGTCGGCGATCTCGGTGTTGGACAGGCCCTCGGCGACCAGGTTGAGCACGTCACGTTCCCGGGCGGTCAGGCCCGGCAGGGCCGGTGGCGACCCGGGGCGGGCGCGCACCGCGCGCTGCACGAGGCGGCGTAGCACCTCCGGGCTGAACGGGCTGTCGCCGACGGCGGCCCGTCGGATGCCGTCCAGCAGCTCGGTCGGGGGCGCGTCCTTGAGCAGGAACCCGCACGCTCCGGCGGTCAGCGCGGGGTAGAGGTGGTCGTCGTCGCCGAACGTGGTCAGCACCAGGACGCGGGTGGCGGGGCGTTCGGCGAGGATCCGGCTGGTAGCGGTGATCCCGTCGACACCGGGCATCCGCAGGTCCATGACGACGACGTCGGGGAGGAGCCGCCCGGCCAGCGGGATCGCCTCACGGCCGTTGTCGGCCTCACCGACGACCTCGATGTCGGGTTGGGCCTCGCAGAGCATGCGCAGCCCGGCCCGGATGAGGTGCTGGTCGTCGACCAGCAGCACCCGGATCACGCCGGCTCCGGCGCGGGCGACCCGGCCGGGGCCTCCCGCTCGCGGGGCACCGACCCGACCGGCGCGTCGGCGGGCGCGGCGGCCACGGCCGGAAGGACGGTACGCACCCGCCACCCGGCGCCGGTCGGGCCCGCCTCCAGCCGGCCGCCGAGGACCTCGACGCGTTCCCGCATTCCGGTGATGCCGTGCCCGCCACCGGCCGGCACGCCCGCTGGCAGCCCGCCGCGTCCGTTGTCGGTGACCTCCCAGTGCACGCAGCCGTCCCGGACAGCGACCACGAGGTGCGCGAGCGCGGACGCCCCCGCGTGTTTGGCCACGTTTGTCAGCGCCTCCTGGGTCAGTCGCAGCACCGCCATGCCGCGTACCGCGTCGAGTGAACCGATAGCCGGGTCGAGATCGGCCTCCACAGTGACACCCGCCTGCCGGGCCCGGTCGATGGACGCGCCGATCGCCGCCGGCAGTGCTGACGGTTCGATAGCGGTCAACGCCGCGTCGCCGCGTACCCCGTCGGGGTTGCGCAGCACCGCGACCAGCCGGCGCAGCTCCGTGAGGGCCGCGGTGCCGGTGCCGTGCACGTCGTCGAAGACCTCGCCCACCCGGGGGTCCAGGTCGGTGAGCACGTGCCGGGCCACGCCGACCCGCAGGACCATCGACGCCACGTGGTGCGCGATGACGTCGTGCAGCTCGCGGGCGATGGCGCCGCGTTCGTCGGCGCGGGCCGCACGGCTCTCCGACTCGTGCTGGCGTTGCTCGGCCACGGCCCGCTCCACGGCCTGCCGACTCAGCTCCCGGTTGGTGCGGATGACGAGGCCGAGCAGCACCGGCACACCGACCTCCAGGGCCAGGCCGACGATGCCCGAGGCGACCTGGCCGACCGGGTCGCCGACCGAGTCGGTCAGGTCGACCACGACCAGCAGCGCGGTGGACAGCCAGATGGTCCGGGGGCGGCGCGCTCGCATGGTGATCTCGAGCAGGGCCCAACTCGCGCCGACCTGGTTGATGGTGAAGTCGTCGACCAGGCCGATCGCGACCGTCAGCAGGGTGGCCTGTGCCACCAGGTTGACCA
This sequence comes from Micromonospora hortensis, assembly GCF_022230935.1. NCBI lineage: Bacteria > Bacillati > Actinomycetota > Actinomycetes > Micromonosporales > Micromonosporaceae > Micromonospora > Micromonospora hortensis. The sequence goes on along the minus strand of NZ_JAKKFE010000001.1, from coordinate 248,975 downwards.
CCGGCCGACGGTGCGCCGCCAGCGCCACTGTGAACGCGAGGACCGCGAGGATCCACTGTGTCGTCGTGGGCGTGCTGGTCGAGCGCGGAACGAAGAGCAGGTAGCACAGCCCACTGAGATCGAGCAGTAGCATCCGCACGAGCGAGTCCCGCATGTCGAACAGTCGCCCCGGCCAGCTCACGGTGGTCAGCCTAGGTGCTGCGGGCCGGTGGCGGCGGCCGTCGGCCGCCGCCACCGGGTCCGGACCGCGAGGTACGCGGCCAGGCCGAGCGGTCCGAGCAGGATGGTCAGCACCAGCACCGGAGCCATCACCAGCGCCGGCACCCCCCGTTCGCGGCTGTCCAACCACGCCCACCGCCCGACGAACAGGTCGAACGCGATCATGTGCGCCCAACCCGCCGCGGCCCCGTTGGAGGTGCCGAGCAGGTCGCGCACCCCGGCCAGGGTCGGCGACGCCACGGCCGGCAGCACCTCGCCGAACGCCGGGAGCACCAGCAGCGCGTAGATCACCACGACCGGCAGCACGATCAGCGGCGAGGCGATGATCCGGGCGGTCCACGACCAGCGCGGCAGCAGGATCATCAGCGCCCAGAACGGCGCTGCCACCGCGAACGTCAGGGAGAACAGCGTCGCGGTCACGCGGCCAGCGCCAGTTCCGGGCGACGTCGGCGGGCCAGCACCAGGCCGGTCGCGGTCGCCGTCGCGACCACCAGGGCCGCGACCGCGGCGAGCGTGACGGCGTCCGGCCGCAGCAGCGGCTGCTCGCGCAGGGCTTGCCAGGTCAACAGCACGGTGAGTACGCCGTACGCGCTGCCCGCGACGACCAGCAGCCGGGCGCGGGTGCGCTCGCCCAACCGCGTCGCGAACCGGCTCAGCAGGATCGCCAGGATCGGCAACGCCTGGAGGGCGTGCAGCCCCACGAAGTGCCCGATCCGCAGGTCACCGCCGGTGGTGCTCCAACCCACGATCGGCAACCCCGGTCCACCGTCGGGCACGCCGACGCTGTGCGCCCCAGTGATTCCCTCGATCCCCGGGTCCTGCGTCGGCAGCGCCATCGGCACTGCCGCGAGCATGCCCAGCAGGGACAGGCCGAGCCCCCACCCGACGGCGGTCGCGGCGACCCGATCGGGAATCCGCTGGATCATCACCACGATCGCGATGACGAGGTGCGCGAAGAACAGCACCATGATCGCCGCGCCCATCGCCGCGAACAGCGCGGTGTTCAGCGGGGTGCTGTCGTTGAAGTGGCTGGTCTGTCCGCGTATCACCTGGCCGACGATCAACGCGTTCTCGACGACCGCCACCGCGACGATGACGACGACCGCCCTCTCGACGGCCCGGCTGCGTCGCGGCAGCAGGGAGAGCATCCAGGCGAGCGTCGCGCCGTACAGCACGAACGACACCGCGAACTTGAACGGCTTGAGCCAGATCGGCGCCCCGGTGAGGACGCGCGGGTCGACGAGGATGCCGACGACGGTGACGACGCCGAGTACTGCCATCACGGATACCAGGATCATCAGTGGGCGGTTCCAGCGCGTCGCCCTGCGCACATCGGTAGTCATGTCTGTAGATGTTCGTGGCCGTGCCCGCCGATCGCGTCCGACCCCGAGCCCCGGTTGCGGCCGGTGGTCGGAGCGCGCCTCCTCCCTGGGTAGGAGACGAAACCCGTCGAGGCCGCTCGGTGGTACTGGCACAATGGCCGGCCTGCCGATCGGACCGGGAGTGACGATGACGACCAATGCGGACCGTGTCCAACCGAACGAGACCACAGTGCCGCTGCTGCATTGCGCGGCGCCGGAGGAGACCCTGGCGTTCTGGCGGGCCCTCGGGTTCGAGGTGGCTTTTGAGCAACTCAGGCCATATGTGTATCTGGCGTTCACCTGGAGTGGGTTCCAGCTGCACTACGGCCCGGCACCGAAGGATCTCGACCCGGCGAAGGAGCATTCCGGCGGCTGCCTGGTGATGGTGGACGCGGTGGGCTCGTACCACGCGGTGTTCGCCGAGGCGATGCGCCGCAGCTACGGCAAGGTGCTGGTCAAGGGTCTACCCCGAATGACCCGCTACCGCGCCGGGTCGTCGCGGTTCAGCATCGTCGACCCGTCGGGCAACTCCATCGTCTTCATCCAGCGGGACGAGCCGGAGGACGTGGAGTACGGCGGGTCGGAGGAGCTTGACGGGCTGGCCCGGGTGCTCGACAACGCGCGGATCCTGCGCGAGTTCAAGATGGACGACCGGGCGGCCTACCGGGCGCTCGACTCGGGGATGCGCCGCCGCGCCGAGGACGCCCCGGTGGTCGAGCGGGCGATGGCGCTGGCCGGCCTGATCGAGTTGGCCACCGCGTTGGACAAGGCCGACCGGGTGCCCGAGTGGGGCGTCCGACTCCAGGCGCTGTCCCTGACCCCGGAGCAGCGGACACTGGTGGCGCAGTACGTCGCCGACCCCACCCTCCTCGAACCGTGGTGGCCCGAGGTGCGCTGACCCCGGACCTCCCCCGCTCATCGGGGTCCTGCCGCTGCGCTGTGGCGGAACAGCGCCGCCACGCCGGCGAGCATGACCAGTAGCAACCCGGTGAACCAGTTCATCGCCGTGCCGGCGCTGACGGCCTGGGTGGCGACGCCGATGCCGACGGACGGCAGGATCATCCCGAGGTAGCCGATGAGGAACAGCCCGGCCAGGGCTTCGCCGCGCTGGGCGGGCGCGGCCATCGCCGCGACGGCGCCGACGGCGGCCTTGAAGAGCACGCCGGCGCCGATGCCGGCGACCACCCCGCCGACCAGGAACACCGGGAGGCTGGCGGTGTGCATCCCCACCAGCAGGACGGGCACGCCGACGGCCTGGGCGAGCAGCCCGAGGCGCACCTTCGCCGGGGCGGCCAGCCGGCTGGTGAGGGTCTGCGCCACTGCCGCGCCGCCGAACACGGCGAACACGATCGCGCCGGCCAGGGCCCGCGACGGAAGGTGCAGGGCGCCAGCGACGAAACCCGGGGCGACAGAGGTGAACAGGCCGAACACCGCGAAGGAGGCGAACCCGGCGGCTGCCGCGGCCAGGTAGCCGGCCCGGTCCCCGTGGTCGGCGCTGATCCGCTGTGGCCGGTAGGTGGGCTTGACCGGCCGCTCCTCGACGGTTTCCGGGGTCAGGGCGACCGCCACGATGCTCGCCGCCAACAGGACGGCGAACACCAGGTACGGCGTACGCAGCGGCGCGTCGACGTACTGGGCGAGGATGCCCGCTACCAATGCGCCGACGCCCAGCCCGCCGATGTTGGCGGCGGTGGAGACCATCTCGAAGCGCTGGCCCGACGAGCCGGGCCGGTGCGCGGCGTGCAGCTCCTGGAGGTACGCGGTGGCGGTCGCGGTGATCAGGCCGATGCCCAGCCCGCTCACCAGCCGGGCGACCAGCAGCACCGGCAGGGACGGGTCGCCCAGGAACAGGGCGGCGGCCACCAGCTCCACCACCAACGCCGGGATGAGGATCTTCTTGCGGCCGACCCAGTCCGAGACGTGACCGGCGAGCAGCAGGCTGATCACCACGCCTACCGCGTAGACCGCGAACACGATAGTGCCCATGAACGTGGAGAAACCGTCCCGCGCCATGTAGAGCGGGTAGAGCGGGGCAGGCACTGTGCAGAACGCCATCGCGGTCAGAAACGCCAGGGCGATGGCCCAGAAGCCACGGCCGTGCCGGCGGGACGAGCCGTCGCGGCGGTCGGACGTGGTGGGGCCGGGTGTCAGGGTCGACAAGGACATGACCCCACTGTTGCCTCGCCCAAGCATCAGGTCCAACGAAAGTTGATGCTCGCGACGATCGCGTTCGGTGATACTTGGTGGTGTGGAGCTCCGCCAACTTGAGTACTTCGTCGCAGTGGCCGAGGAACAGAACTTCACTCGCGCCGCCGCCCGCCTGCACGTCGTCCAGTCCGCCGTCTCCGCTGCGGTCAAGACCCTCGAACGTGAACTGGGCGCGTCACTGCTGGACCGCAACTCCAAGCGCGTACGCCTCACCGACGCCGGTGCCGCGCTGCTGCCGCGCGCCCGGATCGCCCTCGACGCGGCCCGCGACGCCCGCGACGCGGTCGCCGAGGTGCACGGCGGCCTGCGCGGCACCCTGCGCATCGGCACGATGACCTCGATCAGACTCCTGCACCTGCCGGCCCTGCTCGGCGAGTTCCACCGCCGGCACCCCGGAGTGCTGCTGCACACCAGCGTCGCCCCGCACGGCTCCCAGGGGCTCATCGACGCCCTCGCGGAACGCCGGCTCGACCTCGCGTTCGTCTCGCTGCCCGGCACACCTCCTGCGGAGATTCACCTCACCGAGCTGGCCAGCTCGGCACTCGACCTCGTCGTCCCGGACGACCACCCGCTGGCGACCCGCGAGGCGCTCACCCTCGCCGACATCGCCGGGTTGGACTTCATCGACTCCCCGGTCGGCTACGGCAACCGGGCCGTGACCGACAGGGCGTTCGCGGCCGCCGGCCTGTCCCGGCGCGTCACGATCGAGATCCCCGACATCGCCACCGGCGCTGAATACGTGCGCCACGGGCTCGGCATCGCGCTGCTGCCCCGCTTCGCCGTCGCCGACGACCACGGGGTGCGCCTGCTGAGCGTCACCGGCGCCGACCTGAACTGGACGGCCTCGCTCGCCACCCCGGTGGACCGCCCGGTCGGGGCCGCAGCCCGTGCGCTGATCAGCCTGACCGCCGAGTTCCTGCCCTGACGGTCCCGGACGTCCGCTTCGCCCCTATGCCACCTGCGCCCACACGTCCGCTCATTCCACAGAACGGCACGAAATTACCGCTTTAGGGTAAGTGAGGCATACCCACCTAGCTGCTCCGATAGCTTTCGAAGGAGAGGAAAACTCGTATTCCTCCCTTCGGGTGCATAAGGAGTCAGTGATGAAGCGCAGTGTCGCGCTCGCGGCAGCCCTCCTGGCAGGTCTGACCAGCATCGGATCGATCCCCGGGGCCGCCTTCGCCGATGGCGGCGGCCCCGGGTACCACGACGACCGCAAGGGGGGTGATTACCACCACGGCGACGAGGGAGCGGTCTTCGTCCAGACCAACAAGGCCGAGGGCAACACCATCAAGGTGTACGACCGCGACGAGGACGGCCGTCTCACCAAGGCTGGCGAGTACGAGACCGGCGGGCTGGGCGGCTTCACCATCGGCGCGCCGCTCGACGCACTGGCCTCGCAGGGCTCCCTGACCTACCACCGCGGACTGCTGTTCGCTGTCAACGCCGGCAGCAACACCGTGACGGTCTTCCGGGTGGAGGGCACCAAGCTGCACAAGCTCCAGGTCATCTGGTCCGGCGGCCTGCTGCCGGTCAGCGTCGCGGCCCGTGGCGACCTCGTCTACGTCCTCAACGCCGGTGGCGAGGGCTCGGTGCAGGGCTTCGAGCTGCACAAGGGCCGCCTGTCGCGGATCGAGGACGCCAACCGGTCGCTCGGGCTGCACAACGGCAACCCGCCGGCGTTCGGGACCGCCCCGGCCCAGGTCAAGATCGACCCGGACAGCGAGTTCGTCCTGGTGTCGACAAAGGCCGCCAACGTCATGTTCAGCTACGAGATCGGTCGCAACGGCAAACTGTCCCGCAACCCCGTCATCAGCGACGCGGGCAACGCCCCGTTCGGCTTCACCTTCGACAGCGAGGACTCGCTGCTGGTCACCGAGTCGGGCGCGAACGCGGTCAGCCGGTTCGAGCTGGAGGACGACGGCGCGCTCGACCAGGTCGGCCCGTCGGTGCCCAACGGCCAGCAGGCGACGTGCTGGATCCAACGCGTCGGCGACTACTTCTTCGTCGCCAACGCCGGCAGCTCCACCATCAGCTCCTACCGGGTCAACGACGACGGCAAGCTCGAACTCGTCAAGAACGTCGCCGCGGACACCAACGGCGGGTCGATCGACATGACCACCAGCGACGGCTTCCTGTACGTGCAGAACGCCACCGCAGGCAACGTGCAGGGCTACAAGGTGCACGAGGACGGGTCCCTGAATCTCGTGACCACAGTGGAGGGTCTGCCGAAGTTCGCCGACGGCATCGGCATGGAGGGCATCGCCGCCTCCTGAGCGCGCCACCCGCTGGTCCCGGTCGTTCGTCGACCGGGACCAGCTCTCGTCGTGTCACGAGGCTGAGGCCACTCGCGCGGCTTCCCCCGGTCCGTACCGACCGGCCTGCGTGGGGTCGGTCTATCCCTGCCCGGTTGAGGTCGTGCTGGCCTCCGCCGGCGGCAACAGTGTGCCGGTCATCGCCCGGCTGGTTCAGGCCGACGAGGACGCCGTCCGGGGTGTCGTCCACCGGTTGCACGAGATGGGGATGCCCAGCTTGGACCCTCAGTGGATCAGCTGGCCGTCCCCGCCAGATCAGTCCTGATGACGAGCAGTCCTGGGGGCGAAGGGGCCACCGTTGCCGAACGCGAGCCGCGCGAAGTTTTCGGCGATGCGGCGATGTGCAGCAGGGTCGGGGTGGACCTCGTCGGGTAGCGGGAGTTCGGCGTAGTCCGCCTCGCCGTACAGGTCCCGTCCGTCGAGGTAGTACAGGTTCGGGTCGTCGGCCGTGCGCTGTTCGACGATCCGGGCGAGTTCGTCACGGATGACGGTGAGCGTCAGCCGCCCGGCGGCGCGTTCGGCCGGATCGCCCGTGGCCTTGAACCGCAGGGTCCCGCTCTCGAAGTCCGGCGCGAGGGGGCCGGGGGTGTCTTCCTGGACCGGGCACAGGATGGCGGACACGACCAGCAGTGGTGTGGTCGGATGGCCCTCGCGGACAGTGTCGAGGAAGCCGTGGACCGCGGGGGTGAAGGCGCGTAGACGCATCACGTCGCTGTTGACGATGTTGATGCCGATCTTCAGGCTGATCAGGTCCGCAGGGATGTCGCGCATCGCGCGGGCGGTGAACGGGTCGAGCAGCGCGCTCCCGCCGAACCCCATGTTGACCAACTCCACACTGCCCTCAACCGCGGCCAGGGCCGGCCAGATGGCGCTGGGATGAGCGGCGTTCGAGCCGTGGCTGATAGAACTGCCGTGGTGCAGCCACGTCCTGCGTCCGCTGGGCGCGGCCTGCTCAACGGGCGCGTCGGTGCGCAGCGCGATCAGCTCGGTGATCTCCGTGTGCGGGAGCCAGATCTCGACGTCCTTCTCACCCGCTGGCAGATCCGCGAAGCGGGCGGTGCCGGCCGGCCCCTCGGTCAGCACCGAGGCTTGGGTGAACATGTCGGTAACGGTCCGGACGTTGCCCCCGGCCACCGAGGCCTGTGCTGCCAGACGGCCGTTGACCAGCAGGTCGTAGACGCCGTCCGCCGGTGGCGGGAAGCCTTGGTAGACCCGCTTGGTGGGTAGCGCGTCCAGTTCGATCGTGGTCGCCCGGGTACGGAACGCCAGCCGCACACCGGAGGGCTGGGCCTCGGCCACGGCCAGTTGGTCGTCGGGGATCTGCCGGCGCGCCTGCGCGGTCAGCCGATGCGGCAGCAGACCGCGCGCGGTCGCCTCCACGTCGACGAAGCCGCGTAGCAGGTCCACGGTGACCGGGGTGATCCAGTCGTGTTCGGTGGTCATTGCCTCAAGCCTCTCGACCGAATCTCGGTGTTCATCGGCCCGCCGCGCGGCGACCGCTTGCGGCGGTGCGGCCCTTGTCAGGTCAGGGGGGTGCTGCGGTTGCGTAACAACGCGTCGAGCGAATCCACGATCCAGTCCCAGGATTCCAGCGCATCGGGAGCGCTGTGCTCGAAACCACCGGCCAGCTCCAAACTGACGTAGCCGTGGAAGACGCTCTCCAGCATCCGGACCGCGTGCGTCACGTCCGGCTCGTCCAACTCGTAGCCCGCTCAACGCCGCGATCGACAACACCGCTGGGGCCACCCGCAGCCAAGGCCGCCTAACCAACCCGGCGAACGTTTGTGGTCAGGGCACCAGATGGCCTCCGCCGGGTCCGGGCGCGTTCGCTCGCCCCACCGGACGACCGCCGGCGCGGCGAGCCCGACCGCGACGGAGATGCCGCCCATCATGTCGTGGCGGCGCTGCCTCCTGCCCGGGGCCGCTACTCGAGGCTGGCCAACTCCTCCGGCGACAGGACCAGAGCCCCGGCGGCGAGGTTCTCAACCAGGTGATCGGGGTTGCCGGTACCGGGGATGGCCAGCAGGTGCGGGCCGCGGCTGAGGGTCCAGGCGATCCGTACCTGTGCCGGCGTCGCGCCGTGTGTGCGCGCGATGGCCTCCACTGCCGCGTTGGCGGCCACGCCGCCGGCCTCACGTCGGTCGCCGGCGAGAGCGAAGAACGGCACGAATGCGACGTTCTGCTCACCGCAGGTACGCACGAGCTGATCCTGCGTACGTCGGGTGTCGACACCGTACGTGTTCTGCACGCAGACCACCGGGGCGATCGCCTGCGCCTGCGCGAGGTGGTGCGGACGGATGTTGGACAGGCCGAGATGCCGGATGAGTCCGGCGTCACGGAGCTCGGCCAGCGCGCCGAAGTGCTCCGCCACCGACTCCAGTCCGTCTTGGCGCAGGTTCACGACGTCCAGATGGTCGCGGCCGAGTTGGCGTAGGTTCTCCTCGACCTGTCCACGCAGCTGATCCGGTCGGGCCAGCGGCAGCCACTCTCCCGAGGGGTCGCGGCCCGGTCCGACCTTCGTGGTGATGACCAGATCATCGGCGTACGGCGACAGTGCGCTGTTGATTAACTCGTTGGCCGACCGGAGCGGCGAAAAGTAGAACGCCGCCGTGTCGATGTGGTTCACACCGAGGCCGACCGCTTGGCGTAGCACCCCGATGACCCGCGCGCGGTCGCTCGCCGCGCTGCCGTTACCTGTCAGGCGCATTGCGCCGAATCCGATCCGATTGACGCTCAGGTCGCCGAGCGTCCAGGTACCCGCAGATTCCGCACTGATCATGTTGGTGGGCATTGGGCGAACTTAGCCACCGCCGCTGACCTGCGCAGTCGGGCGTCTGCCCGATACCGATCGGGAAGAACCACTGTTAGGTTATTTATCGTGGGAAGCGCGTTGCCGGCAGTGCAGTGACAGCCCGCAGATCATTCGGGTCCTGACCGCGTTCGCGTTTCGCGCTGGCGACAGACCGCCGCGCGCTAGGACGCCAACCGCTCGCGCGCGGTGCGTGTCGGCCGGGGGAGTTCGGCGCTGCCGTCCGACGTGTTGATCTCCGACCAGACGGCGTCGAGGGAGAGGCCGAGGACGTCGGCGATCGCCGCGATGGTCGGAAAGGCGGGGGTGGCTATCCGGCCGGACTCGATCTTTCGAAGGGTCTCTGGCGAGACGCCCGCGTCCAGCGCGGTGAGGAGCATCGAACGCTCTCCACGGGCGCGACGCAGGAGCGCGCCGAGGCGCTGTCCGCGTTCGAGCTCTTCGGGAGTGAGCGGCAACCTGACCATGACCCGATTCTAGTACCGGGATAATATGGCCGGGATACTTATTGGTCGCCCGAGGAAGGCGCTGCATGATCGAGATCCTGAGCCCCACCGACGTGCTGCGAGCGAAGGACACCGGAGCGCTGGTCGCCGGCATCCTCCAGTCGTTGAAAAGCCGCTGCGTGGTCGGCACCAACCTCCTGGACATCGACCGGTGGGCGCAGGCCATGATCACCGAGGCCGGGGCGGAGTCCTGCTACGTCGACTATGAGCCGTCCTTCGGGCGTGGGCCGTTCGGCCACTACATCTGCACGTCGGTGAATGACGCCGTGCTGCACGGGTTGCCGTACGACTACCCGCTCGCCGACGGCGATCTGCTCTCGCTCGACCTCGCCGTGTCGCACTGTGGAGTCGTCGCGGACTCGGCCATCAGCTTCATCGTGGGCGACACGCGGCCTCCGGAGAGTCTCGCGCTGATCGACGCGACCGAGCGCGCGTTGCAGGCGGGGATCGCCGCCGCCGGCCCCGGCGTTCCCATCGGTGATCTCTCCCACGCGATCGGCTCGGTCCTCAAGGCGGCGGGATTCTCGGTCAACACGGAGTTCGGCGGCCACGGCGTCGGATCGACGATGCACCAGGACCCGCACGTCTCCAACACCGGGCGCCCCGGTCGTGGCTACCGGCTACGCCCGGGGCTGCTGCTGGCGCTGGAGCCGTGGGTGATGGCGGACACCGCCACGCTCGTCACCGATGCCGACGGCTGGACCCTCCGCAGCGCGACGGGCTGCCGGACGGCGCACACCGAGCACACCATCGCCATCACCGACGACGGCGCGGACGTGCTGACCCTGCCGACGACGCCCTGACCCGTACGAGACAATCGACGCCCTCATCGGTCAGCCGACGACGGGCCCACGATGGACGATTAACCGCCCACCGAAGGGGCACGTCCCTCCGTGGCACCCTGCCGGGTCGCGTTCAGAATGAACCGATCGGTCATATTTTCCGTGATGACGGTCAGGGTCACCCACCAGAGTCACGGAGGCACGATGTCAACGGTTCGAACTGGTCCGGTCATCGGACTGCTCGTGCAGATCGTCCTGCTGGCGGTGCTGGCGGAGACTGTCGGTCTGGGCACGGCGGGCTGGGTGGCGGGGCTGGCGTACGGGGTGGTCCTGTGTGCCCTGCTCAGCCGGGGGATGTCCCGCTCGGGCGCGGGTGCGCTCAGCCCGGCCGACCGGGTGACCCTGAGCCGGGCGATCCTCGTCGGCGGCGTGACGGCCCTGGCCGCCGACTCGTTCGGCCGGTCGGCGCCGGTAACGGTGATGGTCGTCCTCACCAGCGTGGCGTTGGCCCTCGACGCCGTGGACGGGTACACGGCCCGCCGCACCGGGACCACCAGCGAGCTCGGCGCGCGCTTCGACATGGAGATCGACTCCTTCCTGGTCCTGGTGCTCTGCCTGCACGTGGCCCCCACTGTGGGTGGCTGGGTGCTGGTAATCGGCGCGATGCGCTACCTCTTCGGCGCCGCTACCTGGGTGTTGGAGTGGATGCGGGGATCCGCGCCGCCGCGGTACTGGAGCAAGGTCGTCGCCGCGATCCAGGGCGTGGCGTTGACGGTGGCGATGGCCGACGTGCTGCCCGCGCCGCTGACGACAGTGGTGCTGGTGGTTTCGGTGGCGCTGCTGGTCGAGTCGTTCGGGCGTGACGTCGCCTGGCTCTGGACGACCCGGCGCCTCCGCCGCACCGTCATCCACGGCGCCCCGGGCGCGATGGTCCAGCCGGCCAGCTCGGCCAGCCACAGCGCCCCGAGCGCCGGAGTGGGGCTGGCCGAGCTGACCCCGGGTGCTGCCGATGGTCTGCCGTGGTCGGACCGTCCCACTGTCGCCGTGGTCCGACGCGGGATCGCCCGCGTCTGAGCCGCCCGGATGCCGCGCCCAACAAAGATCATGGAAGGATGCCCGGGTTGTCGCTCTTGACGCGTGTACGTCAGCTGCCGAGCCAGGGACGGAGGGCGATGAGGGACGAGGCCCCGGACGGCACCGACGACGGCACCGACGTCGAGGATCGGCCGAAACCTTCCATCGCCGCCCGGCTGACGACAGTGCTGGCCGCGCTGCTCGTGCTGCTCGTCCTCACCGTGCCGTACGACTTCGGCCGGCTCAGCCCGGCGGCGTTCGCGCGGGTCCCCCTGGAGGCGCTGCTGGTCGTGGCCCTCCTGCTCGCCCTGCCGTCTCGTGGCAGCCGACTGGTCGCGACGCTGGCCGGCGTGGCCCTCGGCCTGCTCGGCCTGTTGAAGCTGCTCGACCTGGGGTTCACCGCCTCGCTGAGCCGGGCGTTCGACCCGGTGCTCGACTGGGCGCTCCTCGACGAGGGGTTCGCCTTCCTCAGCGAGTCGTACGGTCGACCCGCCGCCATCGGCGTCGCCATCACCCTGGCGGTGGTGCTCGTGGGCCTGCCCACACTGGTCACGCTGTCGATGCGGCGACTGCGGCGGCTGGTGGTCCGGCACCGCACCGGGACCACCCGGATCGTGGCCGCGCTGGTGGTCGTCTGGGTGGCCTGCGCCGCGTTCAACGTGCGGGTGGTCGAGGGCGTGCCGGTCGCCGACACCTCCGCCACCACCCTGGCCAACGGGCACGGCTTCCAGGTGCGCCTGCGCCTCGACGACCGCGAGACGTTCGGCGCGCTGATCGAGGCCGACAGGTTCGGCGACACCCCCGGTGACCAGCTACTGACAGCGCTGCGCGGCAAGAACGTGGTGATCGCCTTCGTGGAGAGCTACGGCCGCGACGCCGTCGAGGACCCGGAGTTCGCGCCGCAGGTGGGTTCGGTCCTCGACCGCGGCACCAGCGAGCTGAGCGTGGCGGGTTTCGCCGCGCAGAGCGGCTTCCTCACCTCGCCGACCTTCGGTGGCGGCAGTTGGCTCGCGCACGACACGCTGCTCTCCGGCCTCTGGATCGACAACGACCAGCGGCACCGCACCCTGCTGGCCAGTGACCGGATGACCCTCAACGGCGCCTTCCGACGGGCGAACTGGCAGACCGTCGGCGTGATGCCCGCCGTCACCAGGGCGTGGCCGGAGGGTTCCTTCTTCGGCTACGACCGGTTCTACGACGCCAAGGCGCTCGCGTACCGTGGCCCGAAGTTCAGCTTCGGCACCCCGCCCGACCAGTACACACTGGCGAGCTGGCAGCGCCTGGAGCAGACCAAGCGTGACGGCAACGTGATGACCGAGCTGGCTCTGGTGTCGAGTCACGCGCCCTGGACGCCTGTCCCGCCGCTGCTCGACTGGGCCGACGTCGGTGACGGCGCTGTCTACCGTGGGGCCGGCGCGGGCCGGTCGGACGAGAAACGCCGCAATACCGGCCAGATCCGGGCGGACTACCGAAAATCCATCGAGTACACCCTCGGCACGCTCATCTCCTACGTGCGGACCTACGGAGACGACGACCTCGTGTTCATCGTGCTCGGTGACCACCAACCCGCCGCTGTCGTCACCGGCGAGAACGCCAGCCACGACGTGCCGATCTCGATCATCACCCGTGATCGGGCCGTGTTGGACCGGATCTCCGGGTGGGGATGGCAGGACGGGCTGAAGCCCGGGCCGCAGGCGCCGGTCTGGCGGATGGACGCCTTCCGGGACCGGTTCCTGACCGCCTTCGGACCGTAAACCGGCCACCTCTCTCACGGACTGGACCCAGACAGATGACGGCTACCACCGACACCAGGATCGCCGCGCTCCGGACCGACCCGGCCCTGTCCCTGCTGCACCGGTCGCTGGACGTCTACTACGGCGATCCCGAGCGGGACGCGAGGATGGACGCGTTCTACTCCCGATTCGTCGGCGGCGGGGACCTCGTCTTCGACATCGGCTCCCACGTGGGCGACCACATCGCGAGCTTCCGCCGTCTCGGTGCCCGGGTCGTCGCCGTGGAACCGCAGCCGCTGTGTCTGCGCGCCCTACGGGCGATCTACGCCGATGACGACCAGGTGACACTTGTCGACGCGGCGTGTGGCGCGCTCCCCGGGCGTACCCGGTTGCACGTCAACTCCGCCAACCCCACCGTCTCGACCGCCTCACCGGACTTCGTCCGGGCGGCCAAGGGCGCGGGTGGATGGGAGGGCCAGGTGTGGGACACCGACATCGAGGTCCCGGTGGTCACCGTCGACGCGCTGATCGAGACGTACGGCGTGCCGACCTTCACCAAGATCGACGTTGAGGGTTTCGAAGCCGAGGTGCTGGCTGGCCTGAGCCGCCCACTGCCCGCGCTGTCGTTCGAGTTCACCACCATCGCGCGCGCGGTCGCCGACCGGTGTCTCGATCGCCTGACCGCGCTGGGCTTCGACGGCTTCGACGTCGCGGTGGGCGACGACAAGTCGATGACGTTTCGACGGTGGATGTCCGCGAGCGACCTGGCGACGCACCTGCACGACCTGCCGCACACCGCGAACTCCGGCGACGTGTACTGCGTGTCCGGAACCCGGGCGGCAACCACCGAGAGCTGACCGCGGCACTCGTCACCGCCTCGGTCCACGGTGACCGACACCGGGCCCGACGATCAGATGATCGGCCGCTGGCGGTGGGACGAACCAGCGCGGGATGATCGACGTTCGTCTCGACGCCGAGCCGAGCCACGCGATCGCGGGGAAGAGGGTGACGCCGATGACCCCGACACAGCTGCGCGCGTACGTCGCCGTGGTCCGACTGGGCTCGGTCAAACAGGCCGCCGCGGAGCTTCGGGTCTCCGAGTCGGCGGTGTCGCTGCACATCGCCCAACTGCGCAAGGAATTCGGCGACAAGCTCTTCGCCCGGACGGCCGCCGGCCTCGCGTTCACCCCGGGAGGGCTGCGGCTTGCCAGTCGCGCGGCGGAACTGCTGGGCCTGCAGGACCGCACCATGCTGGAGGTCAGCGCCGCGACGCGCGGCCGACGGATGCTGCGGGTCGCGGCGTCGAGCCTGTTCGCCGAGTTCGCCGCGCCGGGGCTGCTCGAACTCTTCGCGAAGCGGGCCGCCGACCTCGACGTCGAGCTGAGCGTGCGCAACCCGGGATCGTTCGGGTCGCTGTTGTTGACCCGCGCCGCGGACATCGCGATCGGGCCGCAGCCGTCGGTCGTCGACAGCGCCATCGGCTGCCGGCCGGTGATGAACTACCGGCTCGTGATCGCCGTCGGCGCGGAGCATCCACTGGCCGGCCTGGCGGCGTCGCCGGGGCAGCTGCGGGAGCAGACCTGGCTGCTCGGGCCGTCGGCCGCCACCGAGTGGGGCGCGGTCCCGGCGCTGCTGCGCCGGCTGGCCGTGCCGGACGATCGGCAGCAGATCTTCCAGAGCCACGCGGCCGCGCTGGGGGAGGCCAAACGGGGCAGGGGGGTGGCACCGGCCCTCGCGTTCACCGTCGCACCGGACATCCGTCAGGGCCAGCTCGGGCAGGTGGTGGGGCCGCACGCGACGATGGAGGCGGTGTGGCATGCGCAGGTGCTCGCCACCCCGGGTGCGATGTCGGCCGCCGAGGAGCTGTCGCGCTTCGCGTCGACGCCGAGGGCGATTCAGGCGATGATGCGCGGCGCGGGCGTCAGCGTCGGCCACTTCCGGCCGTCGGTGCACGTGACGCTCTGGAGCTGACGGGCGACGACCAGCAGGTCCTGGAAGGTGCCGGCCGGCAGCATCCGGTCGCAGTAGGGGAGTGCGGCGGCCATCCCGCCGACGCGGGGGGCGAAGCCGGGTGCGCCGGCGCGGGGATTCAACCAGACGATCCGGTACGCGCGGCGGCTCAGCCGGGCCATCACCGCTGCCAGGTCGGCGGGCGGATCGCTGTCCCAACCGTCCGACCCGATCACCACCACCGCCCCACGTACGGCCTCCGCGTGGGGGGAGGTGAGCAGGGCACGCAGGTTCGTGGCGATCCGGGTACCCCCGTACCGGTCGGTCACGGCGGCGCTGGCCTGCCCGACCGCCTCGGCCGCCGAGGTGTGCCGGAGCACCACTGTGAGCCGGGTCAGCGTCGTGGCGAACGCGAACACCTCCGCGTCGGCGACCACAGCGAACGCCCGCATCAGATGCAGGTACGCCGTCGCCTGCGCCCGCATCGACTCGCTGACGTCACAGAGCAACACGACCCGGCGTGGCCGCCGTACCGGGCGCGCGCGGACGACCTCGACGGGCTCCCAGCCGGTACGCCGGGCTCGGGCGATGGTGGCCCGCAACGCGATCCGGGCACCGGACGAGCCGACGGTGTGCCGCCGGGTGCGTCGGGTCGGCCAGTCGGCGACGGCCGCGCGCAGGGCGTCGCCGAGCTGCGTGACCTGTGCGGCGTCGAGTTCGTCGAACGGACGGTCGGCGAGCCCGGTGTGGGCGCTGGGGCGCCGCTCGGGCAGTCGCAGCTCGGTGTCGTGTTCCGGTGTCTCGGCGACCGTCGGCGGCAGTGTCGCCCACGGCAGCCCGCCGCCCGGCCCCGCGTCGTCGGTGTCGGCCGGCACCCGGACGTACACGTCGTCGGGCCCGTCGGCCGGGGGTGCGGACCGCTGCGGTCGGGGCAACGGTGGAGGGTCCGCGAAGATCGCCGCGAAGACCCGGTCGAACGCGGGGACGTCGGTGTGCCGTCGCACCAGGCTGATCCGGGCGGTCCAGTAGAGCGACGACATCGAGTCGGGTGGGCTGGCGGCGAGCGCCCGGACGAAGTCGTCGACGGTGGTCAGCCCGGCCGGAATGCCGGCTCGGCGCAGGCGCCCGGCCAGCGCCACAGCGAACGCGGCCCGGTCGACGCCGCGCAGCACGCCCCTGCTCACCGGCGCGCGACCAGCCAGGCGATCACCGCGCCGACCGCGACCAGACCGACGAGCACCGGTACGAGGCGCTTGGTGACCGACCCGCCGGCGATGCTGAGCAGGTCGAGCGCCTCCGGCTCGGCGGTCGGCGCGACACGTACGGCATCCCCCGACGGCCTGACGCCCGACGGCCTGACGCCCGACGGCGGCGAACCTGGCCCTGGCGGAACCGGCGACGACCCGGCGGGTGACGACACGACCGTTGACGGCTCGACGGGTGAGGCTGCCACGGCGGCGGTGCTGGGCGTTGTCGCGACCGCCGTGGCGGACGCGGCCGGAGTTGGCTCGGGCGGCGCGGTGGACGCCGCAGGGGTGGGCTCGGGCGGCGCTGCGGATGCGGCCGCCACAGGTTCGGCGTCGGAATGCGGCGCCGGCGGTTCGGCGGCGAGCTTGGCCTCCAGATTGGCGACGAACTGGGCCAGCAGCTTGCCCGACACCTCCTTGATCATGCCGCTGCCGAACTGGGCCAGCCTGCCGGAGATCTTCAGATCGGTGTCCACACTGACCACCGTCCGGTCGCCGTCCGGCCGCAGGTGCGCGGTGACCAGCGCGGACGCCGTGCCGGCCGAGCGGGCGTCCCGGCCCTTCGCGTCGATCACCCCGCGGTACGCGGCGTCGTCCTTCTCGACGAACCGGGCGGTGCCCGCGAACTCCGAGACGACCGGTCCGACCTTGACCCGCACCCGGCCCTGGTAGACGTCGCCGTCGACGTCGGTCAGCTGGGCGCCCGGCAGGCACGGCGCGAGCCCTTCCAGGTCGGTGAGCACCGCCCAGGCCCGTTCGATCGGGACGGTGACCGCGAACTCGTTGGTGATCTTCATGGCGGGCTCTCCTGGTAGGCGCCGAGCGCGGCGGCGACCACGGCGCGGTCGTCGGGGGTCTTGGCGATGGTGCCGATGGTCTGGCCGACACCGTCGGCGGCCAGATCGGTGACGCCCAGCACGGACAGCGCGCCCACCCAGTCGATGGTCTCCGCCATCCCGGGCGCCTTCTCCAACTCCCGGTGGCGTACGGCGCCGATGAACTGCACGGCCGTCTGGATCAGCGGCTCGGTCGCGCCCGGTACGGCCCGGCGGACGATCTCCACGGCGCGGGCCGGTTCGGGGAAGTCGATCCAGTGGTACAGGCAGCGGCGGCGCAGCGCGTCGTGCAACTCCCGGCTGCGGTTGGAGGTGAGCACCACGACCGGTGGCGTGCGGGCGGTGAAGGTGCCGAGTTCGGGGATCGTGATGCCGGCCTCGCCGAGGAACTCGAACAGCAGCGCCTCGAACTCGTCGTCGGCCCGGTCGATCTCGTCGATCAGCAGCACCGGCGGGACCGGCCCACTGTGGCGTACGGCCCGCAGGATCGGCCGTTCCTGGAGGTACTCGGCGCTGAACAGGTCCGCGTCGGTGAGCCGGGTGTGGTGCGCCTCGGCGAGTCGGATCGCCAGCAGTTGCCGCTGGTAGTTCCACTCGTAGAGCGCCTCGCCAGCGGTGAGTCCCTCGTAGCACTGCAACCGGATCAGCGGTGTCTCCAGCGCGCGGGCCAACGCCTTCGCGGCGGCGGTCTTGCCGACCCCCGGCTCGCCCTCCAGCAGCAGGGGTCGTCCGAGGCGCAAGGCCAGGAAGAGGGCCATCGCCATGCCGTCGTCGACGAGGTAGTCGACGGCGTCGAGGCGGTGGCGGACGGCCTCGGCGTCCTTCATGCCCCGCCAGCCAGCAGGCGCTCGTAGTCGGCCCGGGTGTCCACGTCGATCGGCACCGGCCCGTCGACTGTCACCTCGGTCACCGGGTGGCGCCCGGAGTGCAGGAGCTTCCAGACGGCCTTGTCGCCGTGCAGGTCGTACAACTCGGGCAGCACCTCGCGGCCGAAGCGGAAGGGATGACCCAGGCCGTCCGCGTACCGGCAGACGGCCAGCGGGGTGCCCGCCGCGGCGACCCGGCGGACGTCCTCGGCGCGGACGCCGGGCTGGTCGCCGAGGAGCAGCACGAGCGCGTCGGCGCGCGGGTCCACCGCCCGGGCGGCGGTGCGCACCGACGACCCGCAGCCGGTGCTGAACGCCGGGTTCTGCACGACCTGGCACCCGGTCAGGTCCACCCGGTCGCGGATGTCGCCCGCCGCGCCGCCGAGGGTGACGAGCAACTGGTCGAAGCCGCACGAGCGGGCCAGGTCGAGTGTGGCGTCGAGCAGCGTCCGCCCCCGGTACGGGAGCAGTTGCTTGGCCTCACCGAACCGCGCCGACGCTCCCGCGGCGAGCACCACGCCGGTCAGGAACACCTGTCACGCCGCCGAGTAACTCGCGAGGCAACCGGCGCAGCAGAACCAGAAGTCCTGCCCGCCGACGCGCGCGTGCGGCGTCTCCGCCCCGACCAGCACTGTCATCCCGCACACCGGGTCGACGGCCTGCTGCGGTCGGGCGGCCGGCGCGCCGGAGGCCGCGGCCAACCCGTCCACCCGGATGGCCCGGACCACCTCACCCATGATCGCAAGGGCGATCTCCGCTGGTGTTCGTGCGCCGATCTCCAGCCCGGCCGGGGTGTGGACGCGGGCGCGTTCCGCGTCGGTGAGGCCCAGCTCGTCGAGCAGGGCCTCACCGCGTCTGCCGCTGGCGACCAACGCGATGAACCCGACGCCGGCGTCGAGCGCGGCCCGGATCGCCTCCGGCTCGCCAGTGCCCAACCCGGCCACCACCACTGCGGTGCAGCCGGTGCTGTCGTCGGCGGCGACGACGTCGAAGTCGAGGAACCCGGCCAGGGTCGCCACGGCGGCGCTGATCGGGGTGTCGCCGACCACGCGCAGCGCCGGGGCCGGCAGCATCGGCCGGAGGAACACCTCGATCGCCCCACCGGAGTGGCACGGGTTCACCACCACCCGCGCCCCCGGCGTGTCCGGGAACGGGGTCGCGCCCTCCGGCAGCACCCGCAGTAGCAGGGCGGTGCCGTCGCGCAGGGTGTCGAGGGCGGCGGCCCGCACCGAACTCTCCGCGCACACCCCACCCACGAAGCCCTCGATCGAGCCGTCCGACCGGATCACCGCGTCGTCGCCCGGCCGGGCCGACGTCGGATCCTGCGCGCGCACCACTGTGGCGTGGACGAACGGCTCCCGGGTGTCGGTCAGCTCCCGGGCGCGTTCGGCGATGGTGGTCATCCTCGGCTCCTCAGATCGGCGGCCGGGCCTGGCCGCGCATCGCGTCCCAGACCCGCGACGGCGTCAGTGGCATGTCGGCGTGGCGGACGCCGAAGGGCTTCAGGGCGTCGATGACCGCGTTGACGATCGCGGGCGGCGACCCCACTGTGGCTGACTCGCCCACGCCCTTCGCGCCGATCGGGTGGTGCGGCGACGGCGTGACGGTGAAGCCGGTCTCCCAGTCGGGCACTTCGAGCGACGTCGGGATCAGGTAGTCCATCAGGGACGCGCCGAGGCAGTTACCGTCCTCGTCGAACGCGATCATCTCCATCAGGGCCATGCCGACCCCGTCGGTCAACCCGCCGTGCACCTGCCCCTCGATGATCATCGGGTTGATCCGGGTGCCGCAGTCGTCGACAGCGATGAACCGTCGGACCGTCACCTGTGCGGTGCCCGGGTCGATGTCCACCACGCAGATGTACGCGCCGTGTGGGTAGGTCAGGTTCGACGGGTTGTAGCAGATCTGCGCCTCCAGGCCACCCTCGATGCCCTCGGGCAGGTCGCCCGCGCCGTGCGCGCGCAGGGCGATGTCCTGGATCGTGACGGACCGGCCCGGGTCACCGGCGACGTGGAACGCGCCCTTCTCCCACTCCAGGTCGGCGACCGACACCTCGAGCATTCCCGAGGCGATGATCCGGGCCTTGTCGCGGACCTTGCGGGCCACCAGGGCCGCCGCGGCGCCCGAGACGGGCGTCGAGCGGCTGCCGTACGTGCCGAGGCCGAACGGGGTGTTGTCGGTGTCGCCGTGCAGCACCTCGATGTCCGCCGGGGGGATCCCGATCTCCTCGGCGACGATCTGCGCGAACGTCGTCTCGTGCCCCTGCCCCTGTGACTGCACGCTGAGGCGTACCACTGCCTTTCCGGTCGGGTGGACGCGCAGCTCGCAGCCGTCGGCCATGCCCAGCCCGAGAATGTCCATGTCCTTGCGCGGCCCGGCGCCCACGGCCTCGGTGAAGAACGCGATGCCGATGCCCATCAGCTCGCCCCGGGCCCGCTTCTCGGCCTGCTCACGGCGCAACTCGTCGTAGCCGGCCATCTCCATCGCCAGCCGCATCGTCGGCTCGTAGTTGCCCGAGTCGTACACCCAGCCGGTCTTCGTCGTGTACGGGAACTGCTCCGGTTGGATGAAGTTCTTCAGGCGCAGCTCGGCAGGGTCCATGCCGAGTTCGTCGGCGAGGCAGTCGACGATCCGCTCGACCAGGTAGACCGCCTCGGTGATCCGGAACGAGCAGGCGTACGCGACGCCGCCGGGCGCCTTGTTGGTGTAGACCGCCGTCATCTTGCAGTAGGCGGCCTCGATGTCGTAGCTGCCGGTGAAGACCCCGAAGAAACCGGCCGGGTACTTCACCGGGGCGGCGGTGCCGTTGAACGCGCCGTGGTCGGCCAGCACGTTGGTGCGGATGCCGAGGATCCGGCCGTCGCGGGTCGCCGCGATCTCCCCGCGCATGATGTAGTCGCGGGCGAAACCGGTGCTGATCAGGTTCTCCGAGCGGTCCTCCATCCACTTCACCGGCTTGCCGGTGACGATCGAGGCGACGATCGCGCAGACGTACCCGGGGTAGATCGGCACCTTGTTGCCGAACCCGCCGCCGATGTCCGGCGAGATCACCTGGATCTTGTGCTCGGGCAGGCCCGCCACGATGGCGTAGAGGGTGCGGTGCGCGTGCGGGGCCTGGGTGGTCGACCAGAGTCGCAGCTTGCCGTCGACAGCGTCATAGTCGGCGACAGCCCCGCACGTCTCCATCGGCGCCGGGTGTACCCGGGGGTAGACGAGATCCTGGCTGACCACGACGTCCGCGCGGGCGAAGACCGCCTCGGTGGCCGCCTCGTCGCCGGTCTCCCAGTCGAAGCAGTGGTTGTTCGTCTTGCCGTCCAGATCGTCGCGGATCAGCGGTGCGTCCGACTCCAACGCCCGGCGCGCGTCGATCACCGGGTCGAGGACGTCGTACTCGACGTCGATCAGCTCCAGCGCGTCACGTGCCGCGTACCGGTCCTCGGCGACGACGAAGGCCACCTCCTGGCCCTGGAAACGCACCTTGTCGGTGGCGAGCACTGCCTGTACGTCGTTGGAGAGCGTCGGCATCCAGGCCAGGTTCTGCTGCGCCAGCATCGCCCCGGTCACCACCGCCTTCACCCCCGGCGACGCCTCGGCGGCGCTCGTGTCGATGCTGACGATCCGGGCGTGTGCCACCGGCGACCGGAGGATCGCGAGATGCAGCATGCCGGGCAGTTGGACGTCGTCGACGTACCGGCCGCGCCCCCGCAGGAAGCGCGGGTCCTCCTTGCGCAGCATCCGGCCGTACCCGACGGGCTTCTGGTCGTTGTCGTGGAAGGTGTCCACGCGCTCGTGCACGGTGGTCATGCGACGGCCTCCGCGGGTTGGCCGGCGTTGTCGATCTCGCCGGCCTCGGTCGATTCGGTGGTCTCGGTGACCTGGGCCGCGGCCTGCGCCTCGGCCACGGCGGCCCAGCGGACCGAACGCACGATGGTGGCGTAACCAGTGCACCGGCAGATCTGACCTGAGATCGCCTCCCGGATCTCCGTCTCGCTCGGGTCGGGGTTGCGGTCGAGCAGCGCCCGCGCGGTCATCATCATTCCCGGGGTGCAGAAACCGCACTGCAGACCGTGGCACTGCATGAACCCCTGCTGGATCGGGTCCAGCTCGGCGCCCTTGGCGAGGCCCTCGACGGTCCGTACCTGGTGGCCGCCGGCCATCGCCGCGAGCACCGTGCACGACTTCACCGGCTCGCCGTCGAGCCAGACCACGCAGATGCCGCAGTTGCTGGTGTCGCAGCCCCAGTGCGTGCCGGTCAGACCGAGCACATCGCGCAGGAAGTGCACCAGCAGCAGCCGGGCCTCGATCTCCCGGGTGACCTCGACGTCGTTGACGGTCATGGTGACCTGCATGCTCAGCTCCTCGCCCGTTCGACGGCCCGGCGCAGGGTCCGCCGGGTCAGCTCGGCGGCCAGATGCCGCTTGTAGTCCGCGCTGCCGCGTTGGTCGGTCACCGGGTCGCAGCTGTCCGCCGCGATCGCCCCGGCCTGCTCGTAGAGGCTCTCCGACGGTTCCTGCCCGCGCAGCGCCGCTGAGATCGCCGGGATGCCAGTGGTGTTGGGGCCGACCGCCGCGAGCCCGACCCGGGCGTCGACGATCGCGCCGCCGTCGAGCCACACCGCAGCGCCGGCCGACACCACGGCCCAGTCGCCGGCCCGGCGCTCGACCTTGGCGTACGCGCTGCCGCAGCCGGGCCGTACCGGTAGTCGGATCTCGACCAGGATCTCGTCGTCAGCGACTGCCGTCTCGTACGGCCCGACGTGGAACTCCTCCATCGACACGACCCGCTCCGCGCCGCCCGGACCACGGATCACGCACCGCGCGTCGAGTGTCGTGCAGACCGCCGACAGGTCCTCGGACGGGTCGGCCTGGCACAGCGAGCCGCCCAGCGTGCCCCTGTTGCGCACCACCGGGTCGGCGATCACCCGTTCGGCGTCGGCGAAGATCGGAAACGCCGCCGCCAGCACTGGTGATTCGAGGAGTTCCCGATGCCGGGTCAGCGCACCGATGCGGACCTCGTCGGGGCCCGCCTCGACGTAACCCAACTCGCCGTGCAGGTCGTTGATGTCGATCAGATAGTCGAAGTTGGCCAGCCGGAGCTTCATCATCGGCAACAGGCTGTGCCCGCCGGCGATCAGGCGGGCAGTCCCGCCCAGCCGCTCCAGCAGGCTGATCGCATGGTCCACACTGGTGGCTCGCTCGTACTCGAACGGTGCCGGCACCTGCATGTCGCACCTCCGCAGTCCGGCAAAATCTCTGCCCGGCGGTGGTCAAAGTCAACGGCGACCTAAGCAACTGCTTAGGTCGCCGTTGACGGTGCCGCCGGGGCTCGCGGATCGTGCGGCCATGCGGGACATCGTCGACGGGCTGGCCGGCTGGCGTGCCGAGGGCGTCGCGTTCGCCGTCGCGACGGTCGCGCGGACCTGGCAGTCCGCGCCCCGGCAACCCGGGGCGGCGATGGCCGTGTCGGCGCACGGCGACGTGGTGGGCAGCATCTCCGGCGGCTGCGTCGAGGGCGCTGTCTACGAACTCTGCCGGACCGCGATCCAGACCGGCACGGCGCACACCCAGACCTTCGGCGTGAGCGACGACGACGCGTTGGACGTCGGGCTGACCTGTGGCGGCACCATCCAGGTCCTGGTGCAACCGAGCGTCGCGATGGCCGAGTTCGACGAGGTCCTCGCCGCGATCCGCGACGGCCGCCCGGTCGCCACCGCATCGGTCGAGAACGCCCAACTGGTGATCTGGCCCGATCGGGTCGCGGGCAGCCTCGGCGCACCCGACCTGGACGACGCGGCGGCCCGGCAGGCGACCGGGATGCTCGCCCTCGGCGTCACCGGCACTATCCACCTGGGCCGGCAGGGGCAGCAGCGCGGCGACGAGGTGGCCGTGTTCGTCCAGTCGTACGTGCCACCACCCCGGATGATCATCTTCGGTGCGATCGACTTCGCCGCCGCGATGGCCCGGATCGGCACGTTCCTCGGCTACCACGTCACTGTCTGCGACGCCCGCCCGCTGTTCGCCACCCGTGCGCGTTTCCCGGACGTCGACGATCTCGTCGTGCGCTGGCCGCACGCGTACCTGGAGTCGACGACAGTCGACGACCGTACTGTGCTCTGCGTCCTGACCCACGACCCCAAGTTCGACGTGCCGCTGCTCCAGGTCGCCCTCGCCACGCCCGCCCGCTACATCGGCGCGATGGGCAGCCGGCGTGCCCACGACGATCGGATGCGCCGGTTGCGCGAGGCGGGTGTCCCGGAGAGCGCGCTGGCCCGGCTCTGCTCACCCATCGGGCTCGACCTGGGCGCGCGGACACCGGAGGAGACGGCCGTGGCGATCGCCGCCGAGATCACCGCCCAGACCTGGGGCGGTACGGGTCGCCCGCTCAGCGACCTGGCGACCCCGATCCACCACAGCTGACCCGACGTGACCCCTCCGATCATCCGGGTACCCTCATGCGGATGGACCTCGATGATCTTCCGCTTGCCGAGTTCGCGTTTCCGGGGCCACTGCGGGACAAGCTCGTGGGCGCGATCCTGTCCGGGGCGAAGACGTCGACGAGCGGCCTGCTGGCCGGGTACGAGTGCGCCAACGAGCCGCTGCCCGAGGTGGGTCACGTGTCCGCCGTGGTCGACTCCGCCGGCCGCCGGGTCGCGGCCATCGAGCTGACCGACGTACGGGTGGTCCGGCTCGCCGACGTCGACCTGCCACACGCCCTGGCCGAGGGGGAGGGCGACGAGTCGGTGGCGCAGTGGCGTGCGGGGCACGAGGCGTTCTGGCACAGCGCCGAGGTGCGCGCCGAGCTGGGCGACCCCGACTTCACAGTCGACGACGACACCCTGGTGGTGACGGAGCGCTTCCGACTGGTGCACGTCGCCTGAGCGGCCTCGCCCACTGTGGACCGCCAGGCAGCGGGCCACGCCGTCTGGCAAGGTCACCTATGCTCGGCGCGTGATCCCCCCGGCACTCGAGATCCGTGGCCTGGTCAAGACCTTCGCGGCGCATCGCGCGGTGGACGGCATCGATCTGACCGTGCACCCCGGCACCTTCCACGGCATCGTCGGGCCCAACGGCGCCGGTAAGTCCACCACCATCGGGATGGCCGTCGGTCTGGTCACCCCGGACTCCGGGCAGATCCGGATCCTCGGCCACGACGCGCTGCGCGACCGCCGCCAGACCCGCGCGCTGACCGGCGTGCTGCCCGACGGCCTCGACTTCCCCGAACGCCTCACCGGCACCGAACTGCTGCGCTACAGCGCCGGCCTGCGCGGGCTGCCCCGGGCCACGGCCACCGACCGTGCCGCCGAACTGATCGACGTGCTCGGCCTGGCCAAGGGCGCCGGCACCCCGCTGGCCGACTGCTCCACCGGCACCCGCAAGAAGCTCGGCCTCGCCCAGGCGCTGCTGCACGCGCCCCGGCTGCTCGTGCTCGACGAACCCTTCGAGGCGGTCGACCCGGTCTCCGCGGCCACCATCCGCCAGGTGCTGCGCCGGTTCGTGGCCGGCGGCGGCACCTGCGTGCTGTCCACCCACTCGATGCTGCTCGTCGAGCAGATGTGCGACGAGGTCACAGTGATCCATCAGGGCCGGGTGGTCGCCGCCGGGTCGGTCGCCGAGGTCGCCGCCGGCAGCAGCCTGGAGGACCGGTTCGTCGAGTTGGTCGGCGCCGAAGCCTCCGGCAGCGCCGGCCTGGACTGGCTGACCGGGGCAGCATGAGCGCCGAACCGACCGCCCCCGGCCGGCTGGGCGGCGCCCTCGGCGCTATCACGGTGCCGGCCCGGATGCGCGCGACGATGCTGCGTCGCTCGCTGCGCGAGCACCCCGGGCCCACTGTGGCCGGCCTGGTCGGTCTGCTCGCCGCCGCCTGGTTGATCCGGTACGCGCTCCGTGGCGACCAGCACACCCTCGGCCTGCTGGCCGGGACGTGGGTCCTCGGCTGGATCGTGTTGCCGCTGCTGCTCGGCGGCGGGCGCGGCCGGGTCCGGCCGGCTCACCTGCGGTTGGAGCCGATCGGCGGGGTGCCGGCCGCGATCGGTCTGCTCGCCGCGTCGGCGATCGGCGTCGGCCCGGCCGTCTCGCTGGTGGCACTCGCCGCGCTACCGGTGCACGCCGCCCGGTACGGCACCCTCGCGGTCCTCGTCACCGCCGGCGGCGCGGTGCTGCTCTGGCTGCTCGGGCTGATCGGCTCAGCCATCGCGCTGGAGGTCGTCGGCCACGCCGGCGGTCCGGCCGGGGCGCTGCTCACCGGCGTCTTCACCGGCACGGCGATGGGAGTCGCCGGGTCGCTGTGGGCGGTCTTCCCGTGGGTGTCGGTAGTGCTCGTGGCAGCGCCGCAGGAGGTGGTCCGGGCCATGGCGTACGTGCCGAGCGCCTGGCCGGTCGCCGCCGTGACCGGGCCAACCGGGCAAGGGGTACGCAGGATGGCGGGCCTGGTCTTCATCGTGGCGCTCTGCGCCGCCGCGTACATCATGCTTGTCCGACGGGTGATCGCCGCCGGCGCGCCATTCCGGCCGCGCCGGACCACCGCGCCGTCACCGGCCGCGGCTGAACGCGAGTGGCTGGGGTGGGTGCCGGCCGCGACGCGGGCGGTCGTCGGCCGTGAGCTGCGCGCCTGGACGCGGCATCCGCTGCGGTTGCAGTATCTGGCGTTCGCTGTGGTGTACGGGGCGCTGCTCGCCGGACTGCCGCTGCTGTCCGACGTGGACTTGCTGCTGCCGTGGGCCGGGCCACTCGCCGTGCTCGGCGCGGCGGCGATGTCCGCCGGGTTGGTCGGGCTGGACGGCACCGCGTTGTGGCTGCCGCTCACCACGCCGGGCGGCGAACGGGCCGAGGTCCGGGGCAGGGCCCTGGCGTGGCTGGTACTGGTCACCCCGATCGGTGTGCTGCTCACCGTCGCGGGCATCCTCCTCGCGCCCGACGTCGACCCGCTGGCCGCGCTCTGTACTCTGCCGGCCCTGCTCGGCGCGGGCGCGTCGGCGCCGGTGTGGGTGTCGCTGCTGCGCGTACGCCCGGTGGCCGACCCGCGGCATCCGACCGCGGCCGACAACCCGACCGACATCGTCAGCGTGCTGGTCGCCATCGCGGCTGGGCTGCTCGCCGCCGCGCCGGTGCTCGCCCTGGTGGTCTGGGGTCCGCCGGAAGCGGCACCGCTGCTGCCGCTGGTCGGCCTGCTCGGAGGCGCCTCAGCCTGGTGGGGTGGCCTGTGGCTGGCCGACGAGCGGCTCGCCCGCCGTGGCACGGCGGTGCTCGCCGCGGCCGGTCAGCGGAGCCGGCCCCCGGAGACGGTGCTCCCGCTGACCTGGGACGCGCAGTGGTATCGGGAGAACAGGTCCACCGCGTGGGCGCTGGGGCTGCTGACAGTCGGATGGATCCCGGTGATCCCGCAGGGGTTGATGCCGCTGGCGTTCGGGATAGACAGCGGGTGGATCGTGGCGGGCCACCTCGATGGGGGCGCGCGTACGACGGTGGGGTTAGCGATGGTCGGGCTGGGCCTCGCGATGCTGCTCACCGGCCTGGTGCTGTGGGATCGCCGACCGCAACCCGGCGGCGCTGCCCAACCTGCTCCCCCCGGGTGACGGTCCCGCGTACGCGGGGTCGCCCGCCTACAGCAGCGCGAGTTGGCCCTCGACCTCATCTGTGTGTGGCTCCCGGAGTTGCCAGAGCCGGACCACTCCGAGGCGGGCGTCGTGCGTCAACCACCGTCCCTGTCCGCCCGCGGACCGGATCGAGTTCTGGGGCATGTCGATGCCGTAATCCATCACGGTCTGCGGGCGCAGCGTGCGGGTGGAGAGTAGAAGATGTTGCTCGGCGTCGCCCTGATCGGTCGCGACGCCGACCATGACCCAGTCGTCGGATACGACCGCCGCGGCCTCGTGAATCCGGTAGTCGTCGGAGTCGCCGAACCCCGGGATGTCGTCGAAGTGGCGCTCGACCCGCACGCTGTCATCGGCGACCTCGCGTACCGATATCCGGCCGCTGCCGTGCGGCATGGAGAGAAAGAAGACCCCACTGGCGTTCAGGTCGGCCAGGCAGCCGTTCAGGGTCCGCACGACGACCTGCTTCCTGTCGACTGCCGTCAACCAATGGCTGAGGCAGGTCTCCGGGCCCACCGCGATGTGCACCCCGACGCGTCCCTGATCGGCGTGCGGGACGACAGTGGCTGCACCCTCGATGGTCTGGAGTGGATGATGCCGGCCGACTTCCGAACCGCCTGCGGAGTCCCATGCGACGACATGGTCACCGGAACCGTCGGGCACGAACAGCCAGACAAGGCCGTCACCGGCCAGGTGACAGTGTGGTTGTGGCCATCCGGTCGACAGTGCTGCACCGTGCTCGGCCGACCACTGAACGCGGCCGTCGGCACTGCGGACCTGCATCTCACGTAGCCCCACCAGCGCGAACCGCGACCGGTCCGGTGCCACGCCGACAGCCAGGATCGGATCCGCGTCGGGGCTCACCACGTCCCACGCGAGCGCGACGGTCAGATCCGGGTCCAACACCCGCAGCGAGTGACGGTCCCAGACCAGCGTCCCCGCGCCGGCCACCCACTCGACGAAGCTCGACGGCGTCACGACCGTTTCGGCGATCAGTAACGGGCGCACGGCGTGAGCCTACGCACCACGAGGAGCAGAGCGTTGGGTGGTCGCCCTGACGAACCGTGACAGCCGGCCCTGGGATGTCGGCTGCGGGCTGCACTGGAAAAGATCGGTCAAGGTCGCAATGACTGTCCCCAGCTTGATTGGGCGATCGAGGTGACCGCAGAGGCGGCGGCGTTGATGTTTCAGAAGCGCTGATTCGGCCGTCCGCCGATCGTTGTCCGACAGCGCCTTTGAGTGGAGTCGTCAGGATCTCCGCGCCGTGGCTGGTCTTCGTAACCTTGGTCCGCCAGACTGCGCGGTATGGGTGATCGTTGGCGCCGGTGGGCGTGGGTCGGGGTGCTCGGCATCGGGCTGATCCTTTATCTGGCGGTGCTGCGGACCCTCGTCAGCACCAAGAATCCGAACTTCGTACCGGCGTTGATCCTGCTCGGGGCGACGTTGGTGCCGTTGACCTTCCTGACGTTCGCGCAGGCCCGGACCGGGCGGTGGCAGGTGCCGGCGTCGGTGTTGGTGACATCGGCGTTCTTCGGCGGTGTGATCGGCACTGTGGTCGCCGGCACCCTGGAGTACGACACCCTGCGCGGCCTCGGCACCCTGCCGATGGTGTTCGTCGCGTTGATCGAGGAGTCGGCGAAGCTGATCGTCCCGGTGGTGCTGCTGTTCACGGTGGTGGCCCAGCGTCGTCGCCGGGTGCCCTCCGACGGGCTGATCATCGGCATCGCCGCCGGCATGGGGTTCGCCGCGCTGGAGACGATGGGCTACGCCTTCAGCGCGCTGCTGAGTTCGCAGGGCAACATCGGCGCGGTGGAGCAGACGCTCTTCATCCGGGGCCTGACGGCGCCCGCCGGCCACACCGCCTGGACCGGGCTGACCGCCGGTGCGCTCTGGGCGTTGCTGGCGAGTCCGAGCGTCGCTCGGCTCTTCGGGTTCATCGGCACGTTCGTGGGTGTCGTCGTTCTGCACACCCTCTGGGACACGTTCTCCGGTTCGCTGGTCTTCGTCGTGTTGGCGATCATCAGCATCGGCTGGTTGTTCTGGGAGCTGCGCCGCTACCGGACCTTCGGCGACCAGCACATCGGCCAGTTGCAACCGCACTGATCAGAGTCGTACTCCATGCCTCTCCCGGCCCGCACCAAAAGGGCTGGGGGAGGCTTGACTGTTCGTGATCCCGCTGCGACCGGGCCGGCACCTCATCTAACGTCAGAGTGTTCATATTTGGCGGGATTGGTCGGGAAGGTGCGGCGATGGGGGTGCGCAGCTGGTTCGAGGGTTGGCCGGTCTATCGCCAGCTCACCGGCACGGACCCGCTGGGCCGGGGTGCGGCGGCGAAGTCCGACGGGTCCCGCGCGCTCACCGCCCGTACCGAGGACGCCGACAGCGTCGCCCGTTCGGTCTGCCCGTACTGCGCTGTGGGGTGTGGTCAGCGGGTGTTCGTGAAGGACGGGCAGGTCAGTCAGATCGAGGGTGATCCGGACAGCCCGATCTCGCGGGGTCGGCTCTGTCCGAAGGGTTCGGCGAGCAAGAGCCTGGTGACCAGTCCGCTGCGGCAGACCACGGTCCGCTACCGCCGGCCGTACGGCACCGAGTGGGAGGACCTCGACCTCGACACGGCGTTGAACATGATCGCCGACCGGGTCCTGGCCGCCCGGGACGAGACCTGGGAGGACGTCGACGCCGAGGGTCGACCGCTCAACCGGACGCTGGGTATCTCCAGTCTGGGTGGGGCGACGCTGGACAACGAGGAGAACTACCTCATCAAGAAGTTGTTCACCGCGATGGGGGCGCTCCAGATCGAGAACCAGGCCCGTATTTGACACTCCTCCACCGTCCCCGGTCTGGGGACCAGCTTCGGTCGTGGCGGCGCCACCCAGTACCAGCAGGACCTGTCGAACTCCGACGTCATCGTCATCCAGGGTTCCAACATGGCCGAGGCTCACCCGGTGGGCTTCCAGTGGGTGATGGAGGCCAAGCGTCGGGGCGCGAAGGTCTTCCACGTCGACCCGCGGTTCACCCGAACGAGCGCGCTGGCTGACTCGTACCTGCCGATCCGGGCGGGCACCGACATCGCGCTGCTCGGCGGGGTGGTGCGCTACATCCTCGACAACGAGCTGGACTTCCGGGAGTACGTCGTCGCCTACACCAACGCCGCGACCATCGTGACCGAGGAGTACGCCGACACCGAGGACATGCACGGCCTCTTCTCCGGCTTCAACGACGACAACGCCACCTACGACCAGGCCAGTTGGCGGTACGAGGGTCACTCGCAGAACCAGACGACCCGCGACAGCGAGACACAGCGGGAGACGGCGGCCGGGCTGGAGAACGAGTCACACGGCGCGCCCGTCGGCGGCGAGACCGAACGGGACGAGACGTTGCAGCACCCGCGCTGCGTCTACCAGATCCTCAAGCGGCACTTCGCCCGCTACACACCGGAGATGGTGGAACGGGTCTGCGGCATTCCGCAGGAGAAGTTCTTCGAACTGGCCCGGGCGTGGACGGAGAACTCCGGCCGGGACCGGACGGGCATGCTCGTCTACTCGGTGGGTTGGACGCAGCACAGCGTCGGCGTGCAGTACATCCGGACCGGCGCGATCATCCAGCTCCTGCTGGGCAACGTGGGCCGCCCGGGTGGCGGGGTGATGGCCCTGCGCGGGCACGCCAGCATCCAGGGGTCCACCGACATCCCGACGCTGTTCAACCTGCTTCCGGGTTACCTGCCGATGCCGCACCACGCCAATCACCCGACCCTGGACGAGTGGGTGGACAGCATTGCGCACCCCGGGCAGAAGGGCTTCTGGGGCAACGCCCGCACCTACGGCGTCAACCTGCTCAAGGCGTACTGGGGCGACGCGGCCACCGCCGACAACGACTACTGCTACGGGTACATGCCGCGGATGACCGGCGATCACGGCACCTACCAGCAGGTGCTCGACATGATCGACGGCAAGATCAAGGGCTATTTCCTGCTCGGGCAGAACCCGGCGGTCGGTTCGGCGCACGGCCGGGCGCAGCGGCTCGGCATGGCCAACCTCGACTGGTTGGTCGTCCGCGACCTGTTCATGATCGAGAGCGCGACGTTCTGGCAGAACGCGCCGGAGATCGAGACCGGCGAGATCGCACCCGAGCGGTGCCGCACCGAGGTGTTCTTCCTACCGGCCGCCTCCCACGTGGAGAAGGAGGGCACCTTCACCCAGACGCAGCGGCTGTTGCAGTGGCGGGAGAAGGCCGTCGAGCCGCCAGGCGACGCCCGCTCCGAGCTGTGGTTCTTCTACCACCTCGGCCGTGTCATCCGGGAACGGCTGGCGACGTCGACGAAGCCGCGCGACCGTGCGCTGCTCGACCTCGCCTGGGACTACCCCACGCACGGTCCGCACGCGGAGCCGAGCGCCGAGGCGGTGCTGCGCGAGATCAACGGGTACGACGTGGCGACCGGCCGGCCGCTGGCGTCGTTCACCGAGATGAAGGACGACGGCTCCACGGTCGGCGGTTGCTGGATCTACACCGGGGTGTACGCGGACGGCGTCAACCAGGCGGCCCGCCGCAAACCCGGCTCGGAGCAGTCGTTGGTGGCACCGGAGTGGGGTTGGGCGTGGCCGGCGAACCGGCGCATCCTCTACAACCGTGCCTCCGCCGACCCGGACGGCAACCCGTGGAGTGAGCGCAAACGCTACGTCTGGTGGGACGCGGACAAGAGCGAGTGGACCGGCTACGACGTTCCGGACTTCGAGAAGACCAAACCGCCGTCCTACCGACCGGCGCACGACGCCTCGGGTGTGGCGGGAATTGCCGGCGACGACCCGTTCATCCTTCAGGGCGACGGCAAAGGCTGGCTGTACGCGCCGACCGGCGTGCTCGACGGACCGATGCCCACCCACTACGAGCCGGTCGAGTCGCCGATACGCAACCCGCTCTACCGACAGCAGGCCAACCCGACCCGCAAGGTCTACACCCACCCGATCAACACACTCAACCCGAGCCCGCCGCAGGAGCACAGCCAGGTGTTCCCGTACGTGTTCACTGTCAGCCGGCTCACCGAGCACCACACCGCCGGTGGGATGAGCCGGACGGTGTCACCGCTGGCCGAGCTGCAGCCCGAGATGTTCGTCGAGGTGTCGCCGGAGTTGGCCGCCGAACGTGGTCTCACCCACCTGGGTTGGGCGCACCTGGTCACCAGCCGGGCGGCGGTCGAGGCGAAGGTGCTGGTGACCGACCGCGTGACGCCGCTGCGAGTGGATGGCCGGATCATCCACCAGGTCTGGCTGCCGTACCACTTCGGCTACGAGGGCCTGGTGACCGGCGACTCGGCCAACGACCTGTTCGGCATCACCCTCGACCCCAACGTCCTGATCCAGGAGAGCAAGGTCGGCACGTGCGACGTCCGACCGGGACGACGCCCCAGAGGACAGGACCTGGTGGACCTCGTCGTCGACTACCGGCGGCGGTCGGGAAACCTCGTCCACCGATATCCGCCGATGGTCACGACCGACGTCGCCGACAGCAGCAGCGACCAGGAGGCCTGACCGATGCCCCACGCCAACGCCCTGTACGGGCCGCTGGACCCCGCGCCGGACGCCGGCTACGAGGACCCGCCGCCGCGGATGGGGTTCTTCACCGACACCAGCGTCTGCATCGGCTGCAAGGCGTGCGAGGTGGCCTGCAAGGAGTGGAACGGCGTCCCCGAGAGTGGGCTGGACCTGCTGGGCATGTCGTACGACAACACGGGCGCGTTGACAGCGAATTCGTGGCGGCACGTCGCGTTCGTGGAGCAGCCCCGTTCGGCCGGTTGGGCGACTCCGGCGTTCGCGGGGGAGCCGGACGGGCCGGCGATCAGCCCGGTGACGGCGGCGGTCGGCGCGCGTACCAGCACCGACACCGGAACGGACCCCGGCCTGGACACCGGCTCGCCCGCCGTGGCGGCCCGCATGTCGGGCGGCCCGGAGTTTCTGGGGATGCCGGGCGCGCAGCCGCCGGGGAGGGGCTCGGGCGCGGAGGGACGGACGGATTTCCGCTGGCTGATGATGTCGGACGTGTGCAAGCACTGCACCCACGCGGCCTGCCTGGATGTCTGCCCGACAGGTTCGCTGTTCCGGACGGAGTTCGGCACCGTGGTGGTGCAGGAGGACATCTGCAACGGCTGCGGTTACTGCATCTCCGCCTGCCCGTACGGCGTCATCGATCAACGCAAGGACGACGGTCGGGCGTGGAAGTGCACGCTGTGCTACGACCGGTTGGGCGCGGGCATGACCCCGGCGTGCGCGCAGGCGTGTCCGACGGAGTCGATCCAGTACGGGGAACTGGACGAGTTGCGGGAGCGGGCCGCCGCGCGGGTGGCGAAGCTGCACGAGCAGGGCGTGCCGGAGGCGCGGTTGTACGGGCACGACCCGAACGACGGCGTCGGGGGTGACGGCGCGTTCTTCCTGCTGCTCGACGAGCCGGAGGTGTACGGGCTGCCACCGGACCCGATAGTGACCACCCGCGACCTGCCGGCCATGTGGAAGCGTGCCGGCCTGGCGGCGATGACGATGGCGGTCGCCACGGCGGTCGCGTTCCTGGGCAGGCGGCCATGACCCGCGGCGGTGAACAGCTCACGGTGCCGCCGGCCGACTTCGCCTCCTACTACGGCCGACCGGTACTGAAGCCGCCGGTGTGGAAGTACGACATCGCCGGCTACCTGTTCACCGGAGGCCTCGCCGCCGGAAGTGCGCTGATCGGCGCGGGCGCCCAGCTGACCGGACGACAGGGGCTGCGCCAGGTGGGCCGTTGGACCGCCCTCGGCGGCGTCGCCGCCAGCACGTACCTGCTGGTGCACGACCTCGGCCGGCCGGCCCGTTTCCACCACATGCTCCGGGTGGCCAAGGTGACCTCGCCGATGTCGGTGGGCACCTGGATTCTCGCGGCGTTCGGCCCACTGGCCGGTGTGGCAGCGGTCGCCGAGCTCGCACCGCTGCTTCCGCAGCACGGCGTGCTCGGCCTCGCCCGTCGGATCGCACCGCCCATCGGCAACGTCGCCGGCCTGGCCGCCGCGGCCACCGCGCCGGCGCTGGCCACGTACACCGGGGTGCTGCTCGCCGACACGGCGGTGCCGTCCTGGCACGACGCCTACCCGTCGCTGCCGTTCGTCTTCGCCGGCAGCGCGCTCGCCGCCGCGTCCGGGGTCGGACTGATCGCGGCACCGGCCGCGGAGACCGCCCCACTGCGACGACTCGCCCTGGCCGCCGCGGCCATCGAGTTCGGCGGAGGTCACCAGCTGGAGCGGCAGGGCCTCACCAGCGAGCCCTACACGCACGGGCGTAGCGGCCGGCTGGTCAAGGCGGGCCGCGCCCTGCTCGCCGTGGGCGCCGCCACCGCGCTGGTCAGCCGACGTAGCCGAGTCCTGGCGGCGATCTCCGGCGCGGCCCTCGTGGCATCGTCGATCGCCACCCGGTTCGGCGTCTTCGAGGCGGGACGGGTGTCGGCCCGCGATCCGAAGTACACGGTCGTGCCACAACGGGAGCGGCTCGCCCAGAAGCAGTCGGCGACCGGGCTCTGAGCGGATCGACGCAACGGAAGGCGCCCCTGCGAGGGGGTGCCTTCCGTTGCCATGTCAGAGAGGTCTGGCCGGGACGGCCGCCGCAGGTCAGCCGGTGAACAACTTCGCGGCGGTGATGGCGGTCTGCACGATGCCGTACCCGAGGAGCACCGCGACCAGCAGCCACGACAACCAGAGCCGCCCGGTCTGGTTACCGACGCGCGGCGGCGCCGGCGGCTGGCTGTCCCGCCCGAGAGCGACCGGCTCGGTGACGGTGGCCTTCGCCACGGGCGAGGTCGGCCCTCGGTTCGGTTCGTGGAACCGCTCGGGCACGGAACGCACCAGCAGGTTCGCGATGAACCCGATGGCGAGGATGCCGACCATTGTGAACAGCGCGGGCCGGTACGCCGCAGCGGTGAGGGTGCCAGGCTTGCCCTGCGTGTCGAGGATCCCGTTGACGATCAGCGGGCCGGCGACACCCGCGGCCGACCAGGCGGTGAGGATCCGGCCGTGGATGGCCCCGACCTGGAAGGTGCCGAACAGGTCACGCAGGTAGGCGGGCATGGTGGCGAAGCCGCCGCCGTAGAAGGAGATGATCGCGGCGGCGATCAGCACGAAGACAGCGGTAGCGGAGTGCCCGGCCACGGCGAGGAGCAGGTACAGCACCATGCCGACGCCGAGGTAGACCATGTAGATGGGCTTGCGGCCGATGAGGTCCGACGTTGTCGACCAGACGAACCGCCCAGCCATGTTGAACAGTGACAGCACTCCCACGAAACCGGCCGCCGCCGTCACCGAGACCGTGGTGGCGGTCCCGTTGTCCCGGAAGAAGTCCTGGATCATCGGGCTGGCCTGCTCCAGGATGCCGATGCCCGCTGTGACGTTGCAGAACAGCACGATCCACAGCAACCAGAACGACCGGGTACGCACGGCGTTCGACGCGGACACGCTCGCCGTCGTCACCAGAGGCCGGGCGGCGACGCTCGCGGGGTCGAACCCGGCGGGCCGCCAGTCCGGGGCTGGAACCCGGACGTTGAACGGGCCGAACATCATGATCACGAAATAGCCGATGCCGAACGTGACGAAGAGCGCCACGAGGGCATGTCCCGACGCCACGGCGGCCGGGTTGTTGGGGTTGTAGCCGGAGTCGTAGAGGGAGAGCAGTTGGCGCGCGAGCGGGCCGGCGACCAGGGCGCCGCCGCCGAACCCCATGATGGCCAGCCCGGTGGCGAGGCCGGGGCGGTCCGGGAACCACTTGATCAGTGTGGAGACGGGCGAGATGTAGCCGATGCCGAGCCCGATGCCGCCGATGACGCCGTACCCGAGGTAGAGCAGCCAGAGTTGCTGGGTCGCGATGCCGAGCGCGCCGACCAGGAACCCGACGGCCCAGAAGCACGCCGAGACGAACATCGCGCGGCGCGGTCCGTTCCGCTCCACCCAACGGCCACCGACCGCCGCCGACGAGCCCAGCATGACGATGGCGATACTGAAGATCGCCCCGATTGCCGTCTGGCTGACGTCGAAGTGCGCGATGAGGGAGTTCTTGTAGACGCTCGTCGCGTAGACCTGGCCGATGCACACGTGCACGGCCAGTGCCGCGGTCGGGATGAGCCAGCGGCTGTATCCCGGGGGAGCGACAGTGTGCCGAGGATCGAAGACCGACAGCATGGGCATCGTCCACACCTCCTGCGGCTGAGTGGGCCGCGACGTTGCCGAGCTGTCCGACCCGGCAGTTGGCCGAGGGGCGCCGCCGCAGTGGCGGCCCGGCGCACGTCTGGCGTCAGCCGTTGACCGGCTCGATCTCACGTTACGTGGCAGCGGGTTCACACCATGTCGTTACCGAGAAACGCGAAAGCGGGGGCGGGCCAACCGGCCCGCCCCCGCTCTGCTGGCGTACGGCTCAGTGAATCGCGACCTTTGCGGCCGCCTCCTCCTGGGCGCGTCGTTCGTCCCCGCTCAGGGTGTGCAGCGGCTTTTCCTTGATGAACAGCACGACGATCAGCGCGAGCAGCGCGATCGGCGCGCCGACGAGGAAGAGGTCAGCGGTGGCGATGCCGTACACGTCCTGCACGATGCGCAGCACCGGCTCGGGCAGGGTGGACAGGTCGGGCACCTCGGCGGAGCCACCGCCGGCGGTCGCCGCCGGGCCGAGGCGGTCTGCCGTCAGCGAGGTCACCCGACTTGCCAGGACCGCGCCGAGGGCGCTGACCCCGATCGCGCCGCCCATGCTGCGGAAGAACGTCAGCACGGAGGTGGTGGCACCGAGCTCGTGGGCCGGTACGTCGTTCTGCGCGGCGAGCACGAGGTTCTGCATGAGCATGCCGACGCCAACGCCCAGCACGGCCATGTAGATCGACAGCACGAGGACGCTGGTGTTGGCGTCGATGGTGCCCAGCAGCAGCATCCCGACGGTCATCACCGCGGCGCCGGCCACCAGGTACGCCTTCCACCGGCCGTACTTCGTGATGAGTTGGCCCGCCACCGTCGACGAGACGAGCAGACCGAAGATCATCGGAAGGCTCATCAGGCCCGCGACGGTGGGCGACTTGCCCAGCGAGATCTGGAAGTACTGGGACAGGAAGACGGTGCCGCCGAACATCGCGACACCGACCAGCACGCTGGCGATGGTGGCCAGGGAGACAGTGCGGTTGCGGAAGATGCTCAGCGGGACGATCGGCTCCGCCGCCCGCGACTCGACGACCACGGCCAGCGCCAGCAGAACCAGACCGCCGATGACCATCACTGCGGTCCAGCCGGAGGCCCAGTCGAACTTGTTGCCGGCCAGGGACGACCAGATCAGCAGCGTGGAGATGCCCGAGGTGATGAGCAGGGCGCCCAACCAGTCGATCTTCGCCTTGCGGCGGACGACCGGCAGGTGCAGGGTGCGCTGGAGCAGGGCGATGGAGATGATGCTGAACGGGACGCCGATCAGGAAGCACCACCGCCAGCCCAGCCACGACGTGTCGACGAGCAGGCCGCCGATGAGCGGACCGGCGATGGTGCCCACACCGAAGACCGCGCCGAAGATGCCGGCGTAGCGGCCCAGCTCACGCGGCGGGATCATCGCCGCCATGACGATCGTGGCCAGCGCTGTCATGCCGCCGGCGCCGATGCCCTGGACGACCCGGCTGAGCAGCAGGACCTCGACGTTCGGCGTGAAGCCCGCGATGAGTGAACCCACCACGAACAGTCCCAGCGACAACTGGATCAGCAGCTTCTTGCTGTACAGATCGGCCATCTTGCCCCACAGCGGCACCGTCGCCGTCATGGCGAGCAGTTCGCTGGTGACGATCCACGTGTAGACGGTCTGGCTGCCGTTCAGATCCGCGATGATCCGCGGAAGCGCGTTCGCCACCACAGTGGAGGCGAGGATGGACACGAACATGCCGACCATCAGGCCGGAAAGGGCCTGCAGAACCTCCCGACGCGACATGCGCGTGCCGACGGCGGCGGTGTCGGCGGGCGGGACGGTGGTGGTCATTGACGCTCCCTTGTCGGGTTTGTGGCCCAGTGGCTGGCCCCGGAGCTGATGCGGCGGGGCGGGGCGGGGACCTGCGGGTCAGGAGGGGGACGGCGGATCCGGCAGGCCGGCGGCGATCGCGGCGAACGCCTCGTCGACGAAGTCGTGCAGGGGCCGGGCATCGTCGTCGGCGGCCCAGCGCAGCATCGCGGTGCGGAAGGCGGCACCGGCGACAGCGACGACCAGCGGAGGGTGCCCGTGGTCGGGGCCGACGCCGAGGCGGGTGGCGACGACCGCGACCATGGCCTGCTCGGTCGCGCTGTTGCCGGCCACCAGTCGGGGCAGCAGCGCGGGGTTCTGGGCGATGACCGTCAGTCGCAGCCGCCACAACTCCCGGTCGGCCTGGATCGAGTCGACCGACTCGTCGAGGGCGACCCGCACTGCCTGCAACGCTGACACCTGCGCCGGGGCGGCTGCCAGTCGCGCCACGACCGGGTTGCCGTCGAGTGCCGGATCGTCGGTGAGGGCCTCGTCCTTGCAGGTGAAGTAGTTGAAGAAGGTCCGCGAGGACACGTCAGCGGCCTCGCTGATCTCTTCAACAGTGACGTGCTCCAGGCCGCGTTCGGCGACCAGCCGCAACGCGGCGGCGGTCAGCGCGGCGCGCGTCTGCGCCTTCTTGCGGTCGCGACGTCCGGGCGCAGCGTGGTCGGTGTCGGTCACGCCGGCGAGATTAGGAGCGAACTTGCACAGCCTGCAAGTTTTTAGACTGTGAAGTGATCTTCCTGACTCGTGACAGGGACGCAGTCCGAGGGATCCGGTCGTTCGGTGTGGGGCACGACGCCGGTGGTCTCGAGGATGAGCGCGGCGACCAGGTCCGGGTCGTCGCTCATCGGCACGTGCCCGCAACGGGGCAGCGTCACCACCCGTGCCGCCGGCAGGCCGGCCCGGGCGCGCTCGGCCTGGTGGACGCCGAATATCCGGTCACAGTCTCCCCAGCCGATGGTCACCGGCACCGTCGCGTCGGACAGCCGAGGACAGTCGAAGCGATAGTCGCGGGCGGCTCGGGCCACGGCGTTGAAGCCGACCCCGCGTCGCAGGGCGAGCGCGTCGCCCAGCGCGCGCTCGACATCCAGCAGTGTCGGGCGGGCCATCAGCGGCGCGAAGCACAAGGCCCGTAGGTACGCCGAGCGCAGTGCGACCCGCATGACCGGTGTGGGCAGGTACGAGTTGGCCCGCAGCATCCGGAGGATGGCCAGTGCCCGGCGGCGCTCCGCCGCTGTGAAGAAGCCGGCGGGGGAGAAGGCGGTGACCGAGGCGACCGCCCCGGTGGTGGCAAGCTCCAGGGCGATCGCCCCGCCGAGGCTGTAGCCGGCGACGTGCGGACGCTCCAACCCCCACTCGGTCAGCGCCGGCAGGACCCCGGCCACTGTGGCGGCCATGTCGGCGGGCATGCCGGTGCCGGGCACCGGGGAGTTCCCGAAGCCGGGCAGGTCGAGCGCGATCACCTCGTGGTGGGCGGTGAGCCGGTCGAACACCGGCTCCCACGCCTGATGACGGTGACCGATGCCGTGGATGAGCACGAGCGGCTCTCCGCTGCCCGCACGCCGGAAATGAATGCTCATGACCGCTCTCCCACCGACGTCCTGCCGAAGGAACGCCCGAGCTGGCGTACCTCGTCTTCCATCTGGCCGACCATGGTCTGACCGCCGAACCGGGTGATCAACGCGTCCGAGAGGCCGCTCAGCACCACCGGCCGCAGCGCCTGCACCAGGGCGAGCGACCGTGGCACGTACACCTTGCGCTTGCGGCGCTCGATGCCGTGGAGCAGGGCGTCGACGCACTGCTCCACGGGCACGACGGCGGACAGCGGCCACGGCAACCGGCGCAGCGTGGTGCGAAACGACGGCAGGTCGTCACGGATGTCGCGGACCAGGTCGGTGTCGATCCAGATCGGATGCGCCGTGCCGACTGTGACGCCGCGGGAGCGGGTCTCCAGGCGCAGCACGTTGGCGAACTGCTCCACGCCGGCCTTGGACGCGCAGTAGGCGGCCATGCCGGGCATCGCCGTGAAGGCGGCAGCCGACGAGACGATCAGGACGTGGCCGCGGGCGGCGGTGACGTGAGGCAGCGCCGCGCTGACAGTGCGGATCGTGCCGCAGAGGTTCACCTCCACGGTACGGACCAGCGCGTCGACCGGCCCGACGGCGACGGTGCCGAGGTTCGCGATGCCCGCGTTGGCCACGACGACGTCGATGCCGCCGAAGCGGTTGATTGTGGAGGCCACCGCAGTGTCCAACGCCGCCTGATCGGTGACGTCACACTCGTACCAGTGCGCGTCGAGGTCGGCGCTGAGCTGTTCGAGCAGCTCGCCCTCCAGACCGACCAGGGCGACCCGGGCCCCGCGGGCGACGGCCTCGCGGGCCAGTTGCGCCCCGATGCCGCGCGCCGCGCCGGTGATGAGCATGGTCTTGCCCGCCAGGTCAAAGCGCATCGGCGTGCTCCCGCTCCGATTCGTTGGGCGTGCTGCCGGTCGGGGCGATCTGATAGTCGGCCGGGCGGAACCGGCGCAGCCGCATCCGGAAGCTGGTGGCGAAGCCCGGCCAGATGGTGGTGTTGCGACCGGTGGTGTCGAGGTACCAGCTCGAACAGCCGGTCTGCCAGACGGTGCCGGCCATCTTCTGGTCGACCCGCTCGGTCCAGCGCCGTTGCGCCCGCGCGGTGGGCTCGATGGCCTGGATGCCAGTGGCCCGCATGTGACGCAGGGCCGAGAGCACCAGATGTAGCTGCGCCTCGATCATCAGCACCACCGAGGTGTGCCCGAGCCCGGTGTTCGGGCCGAGCAGGAAGAACAGGTTGGGGAAGCCGGCGATGGTAGTGCCCCGGTACGAGTGCATGCTGGGGGTCCACGCGTCGCCCAGGCTGCGCCCGCCCCGACCGTGGATGCGCCGTACGACGGGGGAGTCGGTGACGTGGAAGCCGGTTCCGAGGATGATCGTGTCGGCCTGGTGGTGGACGTCGTCGTCGGTGACGAGACCGTCCGGCACGATCCGGGCGATGCCGGCGGTGACCACGTCGACGTTCGGCCGGGTGAGCGACGGCCAGTAGTCGTTGGAGATCAGCACCCGCTTGCAGCCCATCGCGTAGCGGGGGGTGAGCTTCTCCCGCAGGATCGGGTCGGGAACCTGACGCCGAAGCGTACGCACTGACAGGCGCGAGGCGAGGCGGTTGACCGCGGGGTGCAGGAAGCCCAGACCCATGCTTTCGCGTACCAGATAGAGCCCTGCCCGGGCGGCCCGCTGTGCGCCGGGCACGGTGCGGAACACGGCCTGCTCGACAGCGCTGATCCGGCGCGACATCCTCGGCATGATCCAGGCGGGGGTGCGCTGGAAGAGCGTCAGCTTCTCGACCGTCGGCTGAATCTGTGGCACGAACTGGATGGCTGATGCGCCGGTGCCGATCACCGCGACGCGCCGGTCGGTCAGGTCGTGGTCGTGCCGCCATCGGGCGGAGTGGAACACGGCGCCGGCGAACTCGTCGATCCCGGGCAGGTCGGGGACGGCCGGGTCGCTGAGCGGGCCGGCGGCACAGATCAGGACCCGGGCGCTGTGGTCACCGCCCGAGGTGCGCAGCAGCCAGCGTTGGCGCTGGTCGTCCCACCTCGCCTCGCGCACCTCGTGGCGCAACCGCAACCTCGGGCGTATCCCGAAGCGGTCGACGCAGCCGCGCAGATAGTCCCAGATCTCGGGCTGGCTGGAGAACGTGTTCGACCAGCCGGGGTTGGGGGCGAAGGAGAACGAGTAGAGGTGTGACGGGACATCGCAGGCACAGCCGGGGTAGCTGTTGTCACGCCAGGTGCCGCCGACGTCCGCTCC
Organism: Micromonospora hortensis; assembly: GCF_022230935.1. Taxonomy (NCBI): domain Bacteria; kingdom Bacillati; phylum Actinomycetota; class Actinomycetes; order Micromonosporales; family Micromonosporaceae; genus Micromonospora; species Micromonospora hortensis. The sequence continues at coordinate 206,635 of NZ_JAKKFE010000001.1, read as the reverse complement.
CCGGTCGAAGACGAGGAAGTCGCTGAAGCCGGCCCGCTGGAGGCGGATGGCGGCGCCCAGGCCACCGAAGCCGGCGCCGATGATGGCAACGTCTGTCTCCATTCACTCCTCCGTGAGCTCGGGCGCGCGAGTCGGGTCGGCCACTGGCGGCCAGGGCGGATCGCCCACACCGGTGATCCGTACGCCGCCCCACGGATCGACCTCGGCCAGTCGGGCCGCCCGGACGCGGTCGGCGATGCGCACCTCGACGTCGCGCCGGCCGGAGCGCAGCAGGTGGGCCACTCGTGGCTCGGGCTCGATGCGTCCGCCCCAGTGGAAGCGGCCGTCGACCGGCTCCCACCGCCCGCTGAGGTGCACCCGGACCGCGCTGCCCTCGACACCCGCCGGGCCGTGGTAGCTCACGGCACGATCCGCTCGTGGGCGCGGGTCAGCTCGTGCGGCAGGTCGGCGCTGGCCCGTACCCCCTCGATGCCACTCCACAGCAGAGCGGTCAGGTAGTCGGTGAGGGCGGCCCGGCTGATCGGCTGGCCGTGCGTGGTCCACCAGTCGCCGACCGCCTGCACGAAGCCCACCAGGCCGTACGCCCAGGGTTCGGCGGGACCGGCGTCCAGGCCCAGCGTGCGGAGCCGGTCGCCGATCACCCGGGCGAGCCCGGCGGCCACCTGCCGGCTGGTGCCGGCGATCACCTGGTGGATGCCGGGGTCGCCGGACTGGTGTATCAGGAACCGGTAGAGCCTCGGCTCCGACTCGATCACGCCCAGGTAGGCGTCGATCGTCGCCTCGACCAGGCCACGTTCCTCGCGGACCTGTTCGATGGCGGGCGCGATGGTGTCGACCATCCGGGCCGCTACCACCTCGCTGACAGCGACCCAGAGCTGCGACTTGTCGGCGAAGTAGCGGTACAGGACCGGTTTGCTGACGCCCGCGGCGGCGGCCACCTGTTCCATGTCGACCTCCGGCCCGTGCCGCAGCAGCGCCTGCACGGCGGCACCGACCAACTGCTGCCGTCGTTGCTCGCGATGGTCTGCCCAGCGGTCTCGGCGGCCGTTGCCCTTCGCCTTCGGACTGCCGTCGGGGGGCGTGGCCGGCGGGTCGGATGCATTGACATCGGTGAGCGGCAATTGCATGCTACTACTCGTAACAGTTACTGGTCGTCACGTCAATATGGAGGAGCCATGGAGGCGGCGGAAACCGGGCGTGCGGCAATCGCCGAGCGACTGCTCACGTCCTCACTGCGGACCAGCTACGACCCCGCCGTGGAGATCGACTGGGACGCCCCGCACACCCCCGGCGCCTACTGGCTCCCGCCGCGGCGCAGCAGCCTCTACGGCACGGCGCTGTGGGAGCAGCTCAGCGAGGAGCAGCGCGTCGAGCTGACCAAACACGAGGTGGCCAGCGCGGCCAGCGCCGGGCTGTGGTTCGAGACGATCCTCATGCAGATGCTGATCCGGGAGTACTACCGCGCCGACCCGACCAGCCGGCAGGCCCAGTACGCGTTGACCGAGGTCGCCGACGAGTGCCGGCACTCGATCATGTTCGGCCGGCTGATCGAGGCGATGGGTTGTCCGGTCTACCGCGCCAGCGCTGTGGACCACCACCTCGGGCGTTTCCTCAAGGCCACCGCCAGCGGCCCTCGGATGTACGCCGCGATCCTCATCGCGGAGGAGATCCTCGACGCGTTCCAGCGCGAGATCATGGCGGACGAGTCGCTCCAGCCGCTCATCCGGATGGTCTCCCGCATCCACGTGGTGGAGGAGGCGCGACATGTCCGTTTCGCCCGCGAGGAACTGGCGCACGCGGTCGCGGCCACCGGTCCGGTCGGCATGGCGTACGCCCGACTGTTGGTCGGTCGCGCCGCCTCCACGATCGCCAACCGCCTGATCCATCCCGACGTGTACGCGGCGGTGGGCATTCCGCCGGCGGTCGGTCGGGCCGCTGCCCGCGCCAACCCGCACTGGCGTGCCACCCTGCGCTGGTCCGCGGCGCGGGTGCACGCCAACCTGGCGGACGTTGGCCTGGTGGCGGGGCCGGGGCGTCTGCTGTGGGCCCGGGCCGGGCTGATCTGACCGTTGTCCCTCACGGGGCGGCATGGGGCGGGCCGTCCCGGCCGGACCCCACGCCGCCCGTGTGGCTCACTCGCTGCGGGCGAAGCCACCCTTCGGCGCGATGATCTCCAGGTTCGTCCCGTCCGGGTCGTTGAAGTACGCGACCTCGGTGCCGACCGCCGCTGGCGGCTCTACCTCGCCCGACGCGAACGTGTACGGCTGTCCGAGGAACTCGAACCCGGCCTCGCTCATCCGGTCGTAGACCGCGCGCACGTCGTCCACGTGGAAGCACAGGTGCATCGAGCCGGGCCGGTTGGCCGCCACCTGGGCGGCGTCGCCGACCGGCTCCTGGAACTGGATCAGGTCGATCCCGAGGTTGTCGAGGTTGAACGTGGCGTACCGCAGCTTCGTCGTCGGCAACCCCTGTGACTGCGCGAAACCGGCGCCGTGCATGCTCTCGTCCCGAACGACCGGTTCCGCGCCGAGCAGGGCCTGGTAGAACGCGACCGAGCGGTCGAGGTCACTCACCGCGATCCCGACGTGCGCGGCCTTCTTCAGCCCGATGGACACGGTCGAGGGATTGGGGAATGCCATCCTGAATCTCCTTACCAGCGCTCTTCGTCGCCTGTGTTGGTGCTGATCTTCCTGGCGTACCCAGGGCGAGATCAGTTCATGCGACGTCGCTGTCAGGCCCGCTCGACCCGCGCCTGCTGGTGATCGGTCAGCCGCAGCCCCACCCCGCGAACGACATCGATGGTGGCCCCGGTGCCCAGGTCGTGCAGCTTGCGGCGCAGCCGCTTGACCAGCGACTGCACGTCCGCCTTGCGTTCGCGCCCCTCGTCACCCCAGACCGACCGGTGCAGCTCGGCGTAGCTCCAGACCCGGGCCGGCTCGGTGATCAGGCAGGTCAGCAGGTCGTGTTCCAGGCGGGTGAGGTCGATCTCACGTTCCCCGCAGCGGGCGCTGGAGCGGGCCGAGTCGATCACCAGGGCGGCGACCGGCGTCGGCTCGGACGGGACGGCCACCTGCTGCGGTGCGGCGATCAGCCGGCGCAGCTCGTCGAGGTCGGCGACCAGCAGCAGCGGTGCGATGCCGTCGAGAAGCTCCGCGAGCCGGATGCGCTCGGCCGGCGACGGGGTCACCGCGATCAGCAGCGGGAACGGCTCGTCGGCCGGATCACCCCTGTTCACCGTTGCCTCGTCCTCGGCCACCGCACCACCCGGGATCGATGGGCATCCCTGCCCAGCTCTCGTCACGGTTCTGACAATGATTGGCAAGCGTGCCGCCAGCCGGGGCAACTCTTAGCGACAAGTTGCTCACGGCAAGTTCTTGATCGTCCGTTCTTCTCGATCATAGTGTCCACTCGGGCAACCGGCGTGACCCGCGCGGTGCATGGGGGAGGTCCACCATGGCCCATTACACCCTGGGTCGTTCTGAGGGAGGCAGCACCGATGTTCAGACGTCCACAATGGCGGCGCGCGGCCAGATCTTTGGTGAGCGCCGGCGCGGCGACGATCCTCGCCGCGACATGCTTGGCCACGATCAGCTCGGGCGCGCAGGCCGCGCCGGGCGGTGCGATGGGGGCGGGCGCCCAGACCGGGGACAAGATCCGACCGGAGCTCGCCAAGCAACTCCAGGCCAAGAGTGAAGGGGACTTCTGGATCCGGTTCAAGGACCGGGCGGACCTGAGCAAGGCCAGCGCCATCAAGGACTGGTCGAAGCGTGGCACGGCGGTGGCGGACGCGCTGCGCAAGACCGCCGCCGCGAGCCAGGGCAAGATCCGGGCCGACCTCGACAGCTCGGGTACCAAATACCAGACCTTCTGGGCCACCAACGCCATCAAGGTGAACAGCGGTTCGCTGGCGATGGCCCAGAAGTTCGCCGGGCACTCGGAGGTCGAGGGCCTCTACGCGCCGGTCGCGTACAAGGTGCCGGAGACGACCAAGGGCACCGACGAGAAGACAGTGAACGCCCTGGAGTGGGGCATCGCCAACATCAACGCCGACGACGTGTGGTCCCAGTACGGCGTCAAGGGCGAGGGCATCACCGTCGCGAACATCGACACCGGGGTCCAGTTCAACCACCCGGCGCTGGTGAACGCCTACCGGGGCAACAACGGCGACGGGACGTTCGACCACAACTACAACTGGTTCAACGCCGCAAACGCCACCGGGGCCTGCGCCACCGCCCCGTGCGACGGCGACGGCCACGGTACGCACACGATGGGCACCATGGCCGGCTCCGACGGCGCGAACCAGATCGGTGTCGCCCCCGGGGTCAAGTGGATCGCGGCGAACGGTTGCTGCCCCAGTGACGCCGCTCTGGTCGAATCCGGTCAGTGGATGCTCGAACCGCTGGACCTCAACGGTCAGAACGCGGACGCGAGCAAGCGCCCCAACATCATCAACAACTCCTGGGGCACCCAGGATCCGTCCAACGAGCCGTTCATGGAGGACGTGACGAACGCCTGGACCGCGTCCGGGATCTTCGGCGCCTGGTCCAACGGCAACAGCGGGCCGGCCTGCCAGACCAGTGGCTCGCCGGGCAGCCTCGTCAGCAACTACTCGACCGGCGCGTACGACAGCAACAACAACGTCGCCGGCTTCTCTGCCCGCGGCGCCGGTCAGAACGGCGAGATCAAGCCCAACATCTCGGCCCCGGGCGTGAACGTCCGGTCGAGCATCCCGGGCAGCGCCTACGGCAGCATCAGCGGCACCTCGATGGCCTCACCGCACCTCGCGGGCGCGATCGCGCTGCTGTACTCGGCCGCGCCGTCGCTGGTCGGCGACGTCAACGCGACCCGCGCGCTACTCAACGGCGCCGCGATCGACAAGGCCGACGACCAGTGCGGCGGCACCGCCGCCGACAACAACGTCTACGGCGAAGGCCGACTGGACGCCCTCGCGTTGCTCAACGCCGCCCCGACCGGCGACATCGGCACGCTGACCGGCACTGTCACCGACGCGACCTCCGGTGCCCCGATCGCCGGCGCGACGCTGACGCTCACCGGCGCGTCCGAGCGTGAGCTGACCACCGGTGCCGACGGCACGTTCTCCAGCCAACTCCCCATCGGCGATTACCAGGTCGCCGTCGCGGCGTTCGGGTACGCCAGCACCACCAAGACGGCAACGGTCGCCAAGGGCGCCACCACGACGCTCAACGTCGCCCTCACGGCGGTGCCGAGTGTCAACGTCACCGGAGCGGTCACCGACGGCTCCGGCCACGGCTGGCCGTTGTACGCGAAGGTGACAGTGACCGGCGTGTCCGGTGTCTACGACTACACCACCCCGTCGAACGGCCGCTACAGCATCAAGCTGCCGGCCGGGCAGACGTACACCCTGAGGTACGAGCCGCAGTACCCGGGCTACCAGACCGTCACCAAGGAGGTCGTGGTCGGCTCGGGAAACGCCACCGCCAATGTCGCCGTGCCGGTGGACAGCAGCGTCTGCACCACCGCGCCGGGGTACACGACCGGCTCCGACGGTGAGTACGAGACCTTCGACGCCACGACCACGCCGGCCGGCTGGACAGTCGTCGACAACGCGGGCAGCGGTCAGGTCTGGACGTTCACCGACGACGGCGACCGGGGCAACCTGACCGGCGGCACCGGCAACTTCGCGATGATCGACAGCGACAACTACGGTGCCGGCACCAGCCAGGACACCTCCCTGGTCAGCCCGGTGGTCGACCTGACCAGCGTCACGGCCCCGGTCATCCGGTTCAACCAGGACTTCAACCAGCTCAACGACGACACCGCCGACGTGGACCTGAGCATCGACGGCGGTGCCACCTGGACCAACGTGCTCCGGCAGGAGACCGACGTCCGGGGACCGAAGCTGACCGAGATTCCGATCCCGCAGGCGGCCGGCCAGGCGCAGGTGCAGGTTCGGTTCCACTACTACGACGCCTCGTACGAGTGGTGGTGGGAGGTCGACAACGTCCTGATCGGCAGCCAGGTCACCTGCGTGCCGGTCGACGGCGGTCTGGTCGTCGGCAACGTCCGCGACAAGAACGACGACAGCTACGTCAACGGCGCTACCGTCACCAGCAAGGACCGGCCCGCCGAGAAGGCCGTCACAGTGGCGACCCCGGACGACCCGGGGCTGGCCGACGGTTTCTACTGGATCTACTCGTCGCTCACCGGCGAGCACCCGTTCACGGCGACCGCCGGCAACTACGTCAGCCAGACCAAGCCTGTCGACGTCGAGGCCGACTGGGCGACCACCGCGAACTTCCAGCTCGCGGCCGGTCGACTGGCGGTGACGCCGACGCAGCTGAGCGCGACGCTCCAGATGCCCAACGGCAAGACCAGCAAGTCGTTCACGGTGACCAACACCGGCGGCGCGCCGGTCGAGGTCAAGTTCGGTGAGCGGGACAACGGGTTCGAACTCCTGCGGGCGGACGGCTCAAAGGTCACCCGCCAGCAGGTGCTCGGGTCCAGCGGCGCGCCGGAGCAGCGGCTCACCGTACCGACGTCGTTCGCCGCCAAGGCGTCCGGCAAGGAGGCCAAGGCCGCTGCCGCGGCGGTCGGCCCGCAGGCGGCGCCGTGGACCGACATCGCCAACTACCCGGCCACGATCATGGACAACCGGGTGGTGAACCTGGACGGCAAGGTGTATTCGCTCGGTGGCGGAGACGGTGAGGCCTCCACCACCAAGAACTACGCCTACGACCCGGCCGCGCAGACCTGGACGGCTATCGCCGACCTTCCCGGCGCTCGCAACGCAGTGACAGCGGGCGTGGTGAACGGCAAGATCATTGTCAGCGGCGGCTGGGGCGACGCCGGCCCGGACTCCGCCACCTGGTCCTACGACCCGGGGGCCAACACCTGGACGGAGCTTGCCGACAACCCGGCACCGCGGGCCGCGGCCGGTCAGGCCGTCGTCGACGGCAAGCTGTACGCGGTCGGTGGCTGCACGACGGCGGCCTGTCTGCCGATGTCGAACAGCGTCGTCCGGTACGACCCGACCGCTGACACGTGGGAGACGATGGCCAACTACCCGAAGTCGGTGGCCTTCGCCTCCTGCGGCGGGATCGACGGCGTCCTCTACTGCACCGGCGGCAACGACGGTTCCGTCGCGCAGAAGTCCAGCTACGCCTTCGACCCGGGTGCCAACACCTGGACCGCCGTCGCCGACGCGCCGGCCGACAACTGGGCCAGCTCGTACGCCGTCGCCAGCGGCAAGCTCCTCGTCGTCGGTGGCTCGCAGGGTGGGGCCATCAGCAACGCCGGCTTCGCCTTCGACCCGGCCGCCGGTTCGTGGTCCAACCTGCCCAACTCCAACACCGCGCGGTACCGCGGCGGCGCGGCGTGCGGCTTCTACAAGATCGGCGGCTCGTCCGGCAGCTTCAACGCGGCTCCGGACAGCGAGGTGCTCCCGGGCTTCGAGGGATGCTCCGAGTCGGCGGCCGACGTCAGCTGGATGACCATCGACAAGTCGGCGGTCACCCTCGCACCGGGTGCGAAGGCCACTGTCACCGTCGGTCTGACGGCGAACGTGGACCAGCCGGGCACCTACTCCGGCGCGGTCGCGATCTCCGAGAACACCCCGTACTCGGTGGCGCCGGTCGCGGTGACCATGACCGCGAACCCCCCGAAGACCTGGGGCAAGCTCATGGGTACGGTCACCGGCACCAGCTGCCAGGGTGCGACAGCGCCGCTCACCGGCGCGGTCGTGCAGGTCGACTCGTGGGCGGCGTCGTACACCTTCGCCACCGACGCGGAGGGCAAGTACGCCTACTGGGTGGACCGCCGCAACAACCCGCTCACGATGATCGTGGCCAAGGACGGCTGGAAGCCGCAGACCCGTCAGACCAGGATCGACACCGCCACTCCGACGGTGGAGAACTTCGGGTTGGCGCCCATCAAGTGCTGACGCCTGAGCACTAGCCGAAGAGATCCGGCCCGCCTGGTCCCCGACCAGGCGGGCCGGACCGCGTCCGGGGTGATCAGACGGGAGCGAGCCGGAAGCCGACGCCGCGTACCGAGTGGATCGTCGCCGTGGCGTTGAGACTGGCGAGCTTGCCACGCACCCGGCGGATCACCGAGTGCATGTCGGAGCCCCGGCCGAGGTGCCGGTTGCCCCAGACCTCGAGGTGCAGGCGCTCGTAGGTCCAGACCTGACCGGGCGCGTGCACCAGGCAGAGCAGGACGTCGTGCTCCAGCCGGGTCAGGTCGATCTCCTGGTCGCGCCAGCGCAGCACCCGGCGGTCGGAGTCGACGGCCAGATCCGGTGGTGGTGGCTGTGGGCTCGGCGCCACCTCGGCGAGCGCCACAGCGGTCGGGGGAGCCGGGGCGGGAGGTGCCTCGACCACCCCGAGGAACTCTCGTGCCTGGTCGACTGTCGAGACGATCAGGAAGGCGTCACTGCCGCCGAGCAGCCGGGCCAGATGTCGCCGCTCGGCCGGCGAGGATGCGATGCCGATGACCAGGCTGGCCACTGGAATTCCCTGCATGTGCCAACACCTTCCGGTTCCCCAACTCACTCCGGATGGATTTTTCGCGCCGCCGACCGAAACATCGATCGGCGTCCTGACCCTAGTGGTGGCTGATCTCGGCTGGGTAAAACATAGTTGCATGTAAGCATGTGAATCCCACGGCGCCGTTCAGCCCACCCGGCTCCACCGCCGACGATCCGCTTTTCCGGAAGCGGTGGGGGTGGTTGTGACAGAACCAAGACAATCCGAGCATGGGGTACGGACCTTCCGGGGCGAGCATGGTCGCCATGTCCATCGGATCGTTGTACTCCGTCGGGCGGTCGACGCCCGGTCCGGCGCGACCGCTACCCCACGCCCGCGCGGCGGTGCCGCTGGGGCTTCGACTGCTCGTGGCGGCGCTGTCCGGTCTCGTTGCCCTGACCCTCACCGCCGCCGTCTTCGTGCGGACGTACCCCGGGCAGTGGCTGGACGGCGTGCTCCTGCCGCGCGCCGAGCGAGGCGGAGGGTACGAGCAGTCGACAGTGCTGGTGGGCCCCGCCAAGAGCGTGCTGGCCACCTTCGGTAGCCCGAGCCTCATCGCGGCCCTGCTCGGTGTGGTGCTGCTGGTGGGTGTGCTCCGCCGGCGGCTGGTGGCGGGGGTCGTCGGTGTGGGCCTTGTCGTCTGCGCGGTGCTGCTGGCCGGCGCGGTGAAATCGGAGCTGCCCCGCCCGGATCTCCAGATCCTGAGCTCCACCACTCACAACAGCTTCCCCAGCGGCCATGTCGCGGCGGCGACCGCCCTGCTACTGGCGTTCATGCTGGTCCTGCCCGGGTGGGCCCGGCGCTGGCTGGCGGCGCCGGGCGCGGCGGGTGTCTCGGTGATCGCCTCCGCCACGATGATCGCGGGCTGGCACCGGTTCAGCGACGTGCTCGGTGGCGTACTGCTGGGGGTGACAGTGTTCTGCCTGGCGGCGGCAGCGTTGGCAACCTGGTCCGACGGCCGCGACACGACCGGGGGTTCGGACGGTGGCAGCCTCTGGCGCAGGCTGGCCGAGGCGGGGGTCGGGCTGGTCGTCCTGGTCTGGGCGCTGCTGGTGGTTGTTCCCGGTCTGGCCGCGTCGGTGCAGCGCGGCCTGTTGATCGCCATTGTGGCCGCGGCCGCGTCGACGATGTTCCTGGTGGGCGCTGTGGTGTTCCTGGTGCGTTCGACGGATTTCGCGGTGCCGCTCTCCCCGCGGAGCCCCACGCAGCCACCGCCAGCGACCGAAACCCGAAAGATCTCATGATGGGATACTTGACGACATGTCCCAGGTGCTGTTGATCGAAGACCACCAGACGGTGCGCGACGGACTGCAGTTGGCGCTCACCCGACAGGGCCACACCGTGCATGCCGTGGGCACCGGTGAGCAGGGGTTGGAGCGGCTGCGCACGACCCCGTCCGATGTCGTGGTCCTCGATCTCATGCTGCCCGGGATGGACGGGTTCGAGGTCTGCCGCCGGATCCGGCAGCTCGGCGACCTGCCGATCATCATGCTCACCGCCCGCAACGACGACATGGACGTGGTCGCGGGCCTGGAGGCTGGCGCCGACGACTACGTGGTCAAGCCCGTGCAGGCCCGGGTGCTGGAGGCGCGCATCCGCGCGGTGCTGCGCCGGACCGGTGGCGACTCGCGGCGCGGCGGCGAGCGGACCGGCCTGGAACAGCACGGTGAGTTGACCATCGACCGGGCCGCGCTGGTGGTCAGCAAGGACGGGACGCCGGTCAGCCTCGCCCCGACGGAGCTGCGGCTGCTGCTCGAACTCTCGCACACGCCGGGCCAGGTTCTCAGCCGCCAGCAACTGCTGGAGGCCGTCTGGGAGCACGGCTATCTCGGCGACTCGCGACTCGTGGACGCGTGCGTCCAGCGGGTACGCGCCAAGATCGAGGCCGATTCGTCGGCACCGGTCTACATCCAGACCGTGCGTGGTTTCGGATACCGGTTCGGGCCGCTGTGACACAGTGGCGCCGGGTCGGCGCATGGGTCTCGGGTCTACGGGTCCGGCTCGTCCTGGCGTTCGCGCTGCTCGGCGTGACCACGACGGTGGCGGTGGCTGGTGGCAGCTACTTCCAGGCTCGGACCGTCATCCTCCAGCAGGCGCAGGACGCCGCGGTGATGTCGCTGACCGACCAGCTCACCAAGGTCTACCCGATCGCCCAGCTGCCGCCGACCCAGGACGACCTCGAAGTGTTGGCCCAGCGCCTCAGCGACCGGGAGAGCTTCGCTGTGGTCGTGTACCGGGACATGCGGGCACAGGGCGGCTCCGAACTCGCCGACCCACTCACCCCCGAGCTGCGGCAGGAGGTCCGTGACGGTCGCATCGCCTGGCAGCGGGTCTCACTCGCCGGGGAGCCCGCGCTGCTCATCGGTACCCAGTTGGCGCTGGAGCGCCCGGACGGCACGTCCCGCCCGTCCGGGGTGGAGGTCTACTCGGTGCGCAATCTCGTGCCCGAGCAGCAGAGCATCGACCAGCTCGCCACCAGGGCGTGGTGGACCGGCGGGTTGTCCCTGATCCTCGCCGTCCTGCTGGCCCTGCTGTCCGCCCGCGGCGTCCTGCGACCCGTCCGCGACCTCAGCCGGGCGGCGCGCCGCCTCGGTGAGGGCGACCTGAGCACCCGGCTGACGGTCCGGGGCGCCGACGAGCTGGCGGATGTGGCACGGACCTTCAACGACACCGCGGGCACGCTGGAGCGGCAGGTCGGCGAGCTGCGGCGGTTGGAATCCGACGCCCGGCGCTTCGTTGCCGACGTCTCGCACGAACTCCGGACGCCGCTGGCCGCGATGACGGCGGTCACCGACGTGCTCGACGAGGAGGCGGAACACCTGCCAGGGGACGCGGGCCGAGCCGCACGGCTGGTCAGCCAGGAGACGCAGAACCTCACCCAACTGGTCAACGACCTCATCGAGATCAGCAGGTTCGACTCCGGCACCGCGCGGCTGGCCCTGGACGACGTGGACGTGGCCGCGGCGGTGACAGCGACCCTGCGGATCCGCGGCTGGCTGGGCCGGGTACGAACGGAGTTGCCACCCGGCATCGTGGCCCGACTCGACCCCCGCCGACTGGACGTCATCGTCGCCAACCTGGTCGGCAACGCCTTCCGGCACGGTGCCGAGCCGGTGTCGGTGCGACTCGGCGCCGACCCGGACTGGGTCACCATCGAGGTGGCCGACCGGGGGCCCGGACTGGACGCGGAGGTGTTGCCGCACGTCTTCGACCGCCTCTACAAGGCCGACACCGCGCGAACCCGCTCCGAGGGCAGCGGCCTCGGCCTCGCCATCTCCTGGGAGAACGCGCGGCTGCACCGCCACGGCGAGCGTCGGGGGAGTCTCGTCGCGAGCAACGGCACCCACGGCGGCGCGGTGTTCACCCTCCGCCTGCCCCGCGAAACGGCGGACACCGGAGGTGCGCGGTGACCGGCCGACGAACGGGCCGCGCACTGCTCGCCGGCGGACTGCTCCTGACGCTGCTCGCGGCGGGCTGTGGGGTACAACCCAGCGCTGTCATCACCGGTCGCCCGCCGATCAGCGGCCCCGCCCAGGGCACCTGGCTCTACCTGCTCGGGCAGGGCGAACTGGTGCTGGTTCTCCGCCCGGTCAACACGGCCCCGTCGCCCGCCGCCGCGCTCTCGCTGCTCGCGGCCGGTCCGCAGGAGAACGAACGCGCCCAGGATTTCACCAGCGACGTTCCGGCCGGCCTCGACCCGGTCACCGTCACGGCGGGAGCCGGTCAGGCCGGTGACCTCACGGTGCGGGCGAACATCGCCGCGCAGGCGTTGTCAGCGCACGCGGTCGACCAGATCATCTGCACGACGGTCGCCGCCGCGGCGCAGGTCAGCGCGACGAACACCGCCACCACCGTCGCCATCGTCGGGTCGGACGGCGCCCGAGGGCCCCGGGCGTGCCCGATCAGGTGACCGGGCACCAACTCACACCAGGTGGTCGACCGCTCGGACCGGCCGGGGCAAAGCCCTGTGGTGGCCGTGGTCCTCGTCGGCCAGCGCGCCGGCGATCAGGATGTCGATCAGGGCCGCGAACTCGATGCCGGCCTGCTGCCAGATCTGCGGGAACTGGGACGCGGCGGTGAAGCCGGGGAACGTGTTGACCTCGTTCACGATGGGCTCGAGCGACCCCTCGGTGGGCAGGAAGAAGTCGACCCGCAGCAGTCCACGGCAGTCGAGGGCCTGGAAGGCGCGAATCGCACGGTCCTGGAGCACCTCGGTGGTCGCCGCGTCGAGTGGGGCGGGAATCTGGAAGATCGCCCCGCCGTCGTACTTCGCGTCGTAGTCGAAGAAGCCGGCACCGGTCACCCGGATCTCCAGCGGCGGGCCGGCCTGTACCCGGCCGTCCGGGTGCTGGAGGACCGCCACGTCGATCTCGCGTCCCCGCGCTCCCTGCTCGACGAGCACCTTCGGATCGACCTGGCGGGCCTGCTCCAGCGCGGCGGGAACTCCCGCCCAGTCGTCCACCCTGACGACGCCCAGGCTCGACCCGGCGCGGGCCGGCTTGACAAAGACCGGCAGCTCCAGCCGGCGCTGATCCTCGGGCGACAGGGCCTCGCCGGGACGCAGTGTCACTCCCGGGCTGACCCGCAGGCCCTCCGCCGCGAGGAGCCGCTTGGTGACCCCCTTGTCCATGCCGGCGGCGCTGGCGAAGACGCCGTTGCCGACGTACGGCACGCCGAGCCACTCCAGCAGCGACGACACGGTGCCGTCCTCGCCGTACGGGCCGTGCAGGGCCGGGAACACCACGTCCTGGGCACGCAGGACGCGCAACGCCGCAGGCAGGGGCGTCGGTCGGCCGCCGACGTGCCACCCGCCGTCGCGGTCGATCAGCACCTCGGTGACCTGGTACCGCTCACGGTCCAGGTGGGCGAGGATGCTCGCCGCCGAGCGGCAGGACACGTCGTGCTCGCCGCTCTGCCCGCCGTACAGCACTGCCAGTCGGGTTGTCATGAGTTCCGTGCCCTTCCGTGGAGGTGCTCGCGGGCCACCCGGGCCCCGATGCCGGTCAAGATCTCGTGCGGGTTGGTGTCGGCCCAGCGGGCCCACTCGACCACCGTCGGAGGGTGCTGGTCGCCCTCGGCCGGGCCGAACACCACGACCGGGTCGCCGATCGTCACGGGAAGATCCCCGGCGTCGACCACGCACTGGTCCATGGCGATGCGCCCGACGATCGGGCACCGCCGGCCGGCGAGCCACACCGAGGCGCGGCCACCCGCGGCCCGGGGCAGCCCGTCGGCGTAACCGAGCGGCAGCAGCGCCAGGGTGGTCGGTGTGCCGGTCACGTGCTCGGGCCCGTAGGAGACGCCAGTGCCGGCCGGCACCCGCTTGACGTTGATGACGCTCGTCCGCAGGGTCATCGCGGGGTGCAGCTCGAACCCGCCCGGACCGCTCACGCCGAACGGGTCCACGCCGTAGAGGGCGATCCCGATCCGGCAGAGGTCGAAGCGGGTCCGCGGTGCGGAGAGCGCGGCCGCCGAGTTGGCCAGGTGAACGAGATCAGGATCCAGGCCAGCCGACCGTGCGGTCCGCAGCGCCTCCTCGAAGTTCGCCACCTGACGGGGGAGCGCGGGGGCGCCCGGCAGGTCGGCGTCGGCGAGGTGGGACCACACCCCGCGCACCCGGATCCCACCCTCTCGCTCGTACTTGCGGGCCCAACCGACCAACTCGGGCCAGTCGTCCCCGGCGGCCCCGTTGCGGGACAACCCGGTGTCCGCCTTGAGCTGCACCGTCGCCGGTACGCCGAGCAGACGGGCCGCGTCGGCGACGGCGTGCAGGTGCGTCGTCGTGGACACGCCGACGTCGACGCCACTCTTGATCAACATACCGAAGTCGTCATCCGGGCTGTGCAGCCAGCTCAACGTGGGTGCTGTCACACCCTCCTCGCGCAGGGTCAGCGCCTCGGCCGTCGAGGTCACTCCCAGCCAGGACGCGCCGGCGCGCAGCGCGGCCCGGGCCACCTGCACCGCGCCGTGGCCGAACCCGTCGGCCTTCACCACGGCCATCAGTCCGGTGCCGGTGACCGACGCGATCGTCCGCACGTTGCTGGCGATCGCGTCCAGGTCGATCAGGGCTTCGGCGAGGGCGCTCATCCGGCCGCCTCCACCCGTCGCGAGCCGGGCAGCGCGAACAGCCAGCCCGCGCGAGCCGCCAGCAGCCCGCGGTGAACGGCCAGGCTCAGACCGATCACCAGCCCGCTCAGCAGAACCGGATAACCGAGCACGATCAGGCCCTGAGCGGACCCACCCAGCCCGGAAACCGGTGCGAGCAACAGCCGGTGCAGCAGGGCCAGGACCGGCATGTGAATGACGTAGATCGGCAGGGTGATGCGGCCGAGCCTAGCCAGCGGTTCGCTGAGCGCCGACCACCGCGACAGCCGGGCAGCGGCGGTTATGCCGAAGATCACTGCCACCACGGAGACCGCCGGCCACACCCCGAACCACTGCTGGGCGCCGGTCAGCGCCATCGCGGCGAGGGCCAGGACGTAGCCACCCGAGGTGAGCAACAGCCGGCGGCGGGTCGCGGTGGCGGCCCACTGCTGAATCTGCGGCCGCAGGTACAGGCCGGCGAGGAAGAAGACCAGGTTCTGGTAGAGGCCGGCGCGGTTGCCCGGGGTGTCGAGCAGGCCGGCGGCGGCGACGGCGGACAGCGCGGCGGCGGGGACCAGGACCAGCGCCCGGGGCACCCGGCGGGTCAACGTGGCGATCGTGAAGTACAGCGCCAGGGCGTACAGGTACCAGAGGTTGGACGGCGTGACGGTGAGCTGCTCCAGCACGCCGAGCGCCGAGGTGGCCCGGTCGGTCGGCAGTTCCGGCGCGGCGGCGAGGACCACTGTGTGGATCAGCAGCCAGACGGCGTACAGGTAGAGGAACCCGGCGACCCGGCTGCGGGCGACCACCCGCCACGGCCGCTGGGCGGCGTTCGCCGCGAAGAGGCCCGAGATGGTGAAGAACAACGGCATCCGCAGCGGGAGGAACTGCTCACCCAGCATCCCCCAGAACCCCGGCACCGGTACGCCGATGTGCCAGTCGATCTGGAGGTAGTCCTTCACGACGACGTGCCACAGGACGACGAGGATGATGCAGACGCCCTTCGCGGCATCGGCCCACTGCGCCCGGTGTGATCCGGCGGCGGGTGCGGTCGCGGAGGCAGAGGTGGGTCCGGTCCGTTGGCGGTGGCGGAACCGGACGCGTGGCGCGTCGGGCTCCGGCTCGGCGGGCCGGGATTCGGTGGGAGAGAGCTGTTGGATCACCCACCGAAAGCTGCCAGCCGGATATCCGCACGTGATCCACGAATTGTCATGGTCCGGTAATGGACGCCGTCGGACCCGATCCGTGGGCGGTTCCGAGCCGCCCCCGGCGGACGCCAGGCGGCACTAGGCTCGGTGCGGAGGTGTCGAACATGAAGCTCGGGCTGCACTACTGGAACTACTCGACCCCGGCCGACCCGGCCGCTATCGCACCGACCCTGGCGCAGACGGCGACAGTCGCCGAGCAGGCCGGCGTCGCGTCGTTCACTGTGATGGACCACTTCTTCCAGATGGACGCGGTGTTCGCGGCCGAGGAGCCGATGCTGGAGGCGTACACCACGCTCGGCTACGTCGCGGCCATGACCCAGCGGATGACGCTGGGCGTACTGGTCACCGGCGTGATGTACCGCTACCCGGGGTTGCTCGCCAAGACCGTGACGACCCTCGACGTGCTCTCCGGCGGCCGGGCCCGCCTCGGCATCGGCGCCTCCTGGTACGAGCGGGAGCAGCTCGGGCTGGGTGTGCCGGTCGTCCCGGTGGCCGAGCGGTTCGAGCGGTTGGAGGAGACGCTGCGCATCTGCCTTCAGATGTGGAGTGCCGACGACGGCCCGTTCAACGGAAAGCACTACCAGCTCGCCGAGACCATCAACTCGCCGCAGCCGTTGAGCCGCCCGCGACCGCCCATCATGATCGGCGGTGGCGGCGAGAAGAAGACCCTGCTGCTGGTGGCCCGGTACGCCGACGCCTGCAACCTGTTCGGCCGCGGCGGTAGCGATGACATCGCGCGCAAGCTGGATGTGCTGCGCGGGCACTGCGCCGCCGAGGGCCGCGACTACGACACCATCGAGAAGACGGTGGTCGCCGCCCAGGCGCCGCTGGACGACACCGACGCGTTCCTCGCCGAGGTGTCCGAGTACGCCGCGCTCGGGGTGAGCGAGGTGCAGGTGACGCCGGATCGGGACCCGATCGAGTTCGCCCGGCGGCTCGGCGACCAGGTGTTGCCCCGGCTGGCCGACATCGGCTGAGCCCGCCTCGACCGGCGCGGGTGCCACCGTGAACACATGGCCAATTCCTGGTGGCTCGACGGTGCGCCCGCGCCGTCTGTGGCTCCACAAACGACGTTGCCGGTGAGGATGAGCCGAATCACATACGGTGGTTCACTTCGACTGCCGGAAATTGTTCGACGACGTGCCAGGTAGCCTCTCCGGGTGTCGCAGATGTTGCCGCTTCTTGTTACCGATCGGTATGACGTCGTCGAGCTCATCGGCCAGGGCGGAATGGGTCGAGTGTGGAAAGCCCGCGACCGAATGCTGCAACGGGACGTCGCCATCAAGGAAATTGTTCCGCCCCCCGGCCTGACCATTGAGGCGCGACAGGAATTGCGGGTCCGGTCACTTCGGGAGGCCCGGGCAATCGCGCGACTCGACCACGTCAACGTCGTCCGGGTCTTCGATGTGCTGTTGAGCGCCGACGGCGACCCGCAGATCGTGATGGAGTACGTGCCGTCCCGTTCGCTGCACGACACCATCACCACCGACGGTCCCGTCCCGCCGGTGCGGGCGGCCGAGATCGGGCTGGCCGTGCTCGGCGCGCTGCGCGCCGCCCACCGCGCCGGGATCATGCACCGCGACGTCAAACCGGCGAACATCCTCGTCGGCGCGGACGACCGCATCGTGCTCACCGACTTCGGCCTGGCCACCGCCGTCGAGGACGTGAACCTCACCCTCAGCGGTGTGGTGCTCGGCTCGCCCGCGTACGTCTCTCCCGAACGGGCCATGCGGGGCACTGTGGGTCCGGCGGGGGATTTCTGGTCGCTCGGCGCGACCCTGTACGCCGCCGTCGAGGGCCAGTCGCCGTACGCCCGGCCGTCGAGTCTGATGAGCCTCACCGCTCTGGTCACCGAGCCGCCGCCCGCGGCGCGACGGGCGGGACCGCTCGCGCCGGTGCTGGCCGGTCTGCTGCGCAAGGACCCGGCCGAGCGGATGGATGCCGACGCGGCCGAGCAGTTGCTCCGGGCGGCGCTGGACGGCACACCCCGGCCGCCCATCGCGGTGACGTGGCGTCCGGCGCCCGCCGCGTCAACGGCGATCACGGCCCATCCGATCGACGCGTCCGACGTACCCCGGTCGTCGGCCCCGGTGGCAGCGGATCGTGCCGGTCGGGGACCGGCCCGCCGACGGCGGACCTGGCTTCTCGGTGGCCTCGCGGCAGTGGTCGCGCTCGGCCTGGCGGTCGGGGTTCCGCTGGCCACCCGCCGTGCGTCGCGGCCGGCCGGGGGAGGGGCCGAGTTGGTGGACGCCGCAGTGCCGGGTGCGCCGTCGACGCCCGGTGCCGCATCGACGACCGCTGCGCTCCGACCGATCTCGTGGTCGGTCTACCGGGACGGCAGCGGCTTCTCGATGCCGGCGCCGCGCGACTGGCAGATCGTCCGGCGCGGGCAGCGGGTCGAACTGCACGAGCCGGGCGGCGAACGGATGCTGGTCGTCAGCCAGACCGACTCGCCGCGCACCGACCCGTTGGCAGAACTGGCCGGCCCGGCCGTCGGTGAGCGGTACCGCGACTACCGCCGGGTCGAGCTGCTCGCCGTCAACTACCAGCTCAAGGCCGCCGACCTGGAGTGGGTTTACACCAGCGAGGCGGGTACCGCGATGCGCGGGCGCCAGCGCACCTTCACGACGGAGAAGCGTCAGGGTTTCAGCATCGCCTGGTTGACACCCGAGTCCGCCTGGGCGGTCGCCGGGACGGACGCGTTCCGGGAGATCACCGCGGGTTTCCGGCCGGCGTCGACGGCGGGTGGGGCCACGGCGTCGGCCACGCCGGACCGTCGAGTGTCACCGACCCCGAGCGTGCCCCCGACGCGGTCGGGCAGCCGGCTCGTCGGGGTGGCGAGCAAGCGGTGCCTGGACGTCAGCGCGCCGGAATCACCCGACCCGGTCCGGCTCGGGATCTGGGACTGCCGGGACGACCGCGCCTCCCACCAGCGCTGGGCGATGCGCTCGGACCGGAGCATGCAGTTGGGTGGGCGTTGCCTGGACGTGCTGTCCGCGTCCAGCGACGCCGGAGCGGCGATCCAGCTCACCACCTGCAACACGACCCCGGCGCAACAGTTCACACTGAACGAGGCCGGGCAACTCGTCAACGCGCACAGCGGACTGTGCCTGGGCACTGTCGGCCAGAGCACCGCGAACGGCGCGATGATCGAGCAGCGCAGCTGTAGCGCCGGTACGAGCCATCTGCAGTGGACCCGGCGATAGCGCCCGGACACCGACGAGGGCCGTCCTCCTGGTGACACGGAGGACGGCCCTCGTCGGTGGTTGGGTCAGGCGACCGCTGCGGGGAACCGCTCCCAGACGCGGTGCGCGGCCATCAACTGCTGCACCGCGGTCAGCGCCTCGGCGCCCGAGCCCGCCGCCACGACGCCCGGGGTGCCGGCGACGCCGGCCTGCTCCAGCACCGAGACACCTGCGCCCCAGGCGCCGATCGCCTTGGCGTGCCGCCAGCACTCCTCGACGAGTAGCAGCACGCGGGGATCCACGGTGGCCGGTTCCGGCGTGCCCGCCTTGGCGTCGCGGGCCGGTAGGGCATCCGGTGCGGGCGCCGGCGCTCCGGCCAGCAGGACCGCGTCGAACTCGACCGATCGGCCGGTGGCGAAGGTGCGCTGCACCGACAGGTCGCCCACCATGCCGCCGTGTGGGGCGATCAGCAGCGGCACCATGCCGGCGCTGAACACGGCCCGGCGGACCTCGTCGACGCCGTCCAGGTCGCCGGAGGGGTCGACGACGATCCCGACCATCCGGCCGTCGCTCGGCCACTCCCGACCGACCTGCGACAGCGCCGGGCTGGGCGTGACGTCGGGGAGCGGCACTGTCGGCTGGGGTGCGGGCAGGCCCAGGCCGGTGGCGACCTGCTCGCACAGCACCGGGTCGATGTTGGCGAGGCTCCGCAGCTGACGCTCCTTGATCGCCTGGTGGTAGCACTTGCCCAGCTCGAAGGTGTACGCCCGGATGATGTGTTCCTTCTCGACCGGCGACATGCTCAGCCAGAACAGGCGGACCTGGCTGTAGTGGTCGTCGAACGAGGCCGGGTTCGCGCGTACCTTCGGCGCCTGCGCGACAGTGACCGGCACGTCGACGAAGGCGTGCTCGGCGTCCCCGGCGGGGAACGGGTTGCCGCCGTCGAGCGAGTTCGGTCGGTACGGCGCGACGCCGGCGTGCACGGCGTGCTGGTGGAAGCCGTCGCGCAGCATGTCGTTCACGGCGGCGTGCGGGCGGTTGATCGGGATCTGCGTGAAGTTCGGCCCGCCCAGCCGGGTGAGCTGCGTGTCGACGTACGAGAAGAGCCGGCCCTGCAACAGCGGGTCGTTGGTGACGTCGATGCCCGGGGGCAGGTGACCGAGGTGGAAGGCGACCTGTTCGGTCTCGGCGAAGAAGTTCGTCGGCGTCCGGTTGAGCACCAGCCGCCCGATGGGCTGCACCTCGGCCAACTCCTCCGGCACGATCTTCGTCGGGTCCAGCAGGTCGATGCCGGCGAAGGTCTCCTCCGGAGTGTCCGGGAAGACCTGGATGCCCAGCTCCCACTCGGGGTACGCGCCGGCCTCGATGGCGTCGTAGAGGTCGCGGCGGTGGAAGTCCGGGTCGATGCCGCCGATCAGCTGGGCCTCCTCCCAGGTCAGCGAGTGCACGCCCAGCTTCGGCTTCCAGTGGAACTTGGCCAGCACCGTCTCCCCGGCCTCGTTGACGAGGCGGAAGGTGTGCACGCCGAAGCCCTCCATCGTCCGGTACGAACGCGGAATGCCCCGGTCGGACATGTTCCAGATGGTGTGGTGTTGCGCCTCGGTGTGCAGCGACACGAAGTCCCAGAAGGTGTCGTGGGCGCTCTGCGCCTGCGGGATCTCCCGGTCGGGGTGCGGCTTGCCGGCGTGGATGATGTCCGGGAACTTGATGGCGTCCTGGATGAAGAAGACCGGGATGTTGTTGCCGACCAGGTCGAAGGTGCCCTCGTCGGTGTAGAACTTCGTGGCGAAGCCACGGGTGTCGCGGACGGTGTCGGCCGAACCCCGCGAACCGAGCACCGTGGAGAACCTGACGAAGACGTCGGTCTCGCGTCCCTTCTTGAGGAAGCCGGCCCTGGTGACGGCCTCGGCGGTGCCGTACGCGGTGAACACCCCGTGCGCGCCGGCGCCTCGGGCGTGCACCACACGCTCCGGAATGCGCTCGTGGTCGAAGTGCGTGATCTTCTCGCGGAGGTGGTGGTCCTGCAGGAGCACCGGGCCGCGCGGGCCGGCCTTGAGCGAGTGGTCGGTGTCGCGCAGCCGCGCCCCGTTCGCGGTCGTGAGGTAGGCCCCCTGCTGACCGTTAGCGATCGTCGGCGCGCCGGTCTCCGCGCCGGTTGGCGTGCGCGTCTGCGGTGCCCCCTGTTCCGGCTTCGGCGGCAGCGGGTCGTGCGGCGTCGTCGGCTCATCGAGCGGCGGTGGCGCGCTCCCCGGCGCACCGGGGATGTCCGGGGTGAGGGCGTCGGCGATCTTTCCTGAGGCGGTCTTCACGACGTTCTTGACTGCCTCGGCGGGCTTGCTGGAATCCACTGAATGAACCTCTCCATGGCGCGTGTGCGGGCCGGCGCCTGCCCTGCTACCCCAGGTCAGAGGGTCGAAACACGACTCATCTCGGCATCCTGCGCCGGGACTGGTGATTTCGCCGATGCCGGGATCGGCCAAGCAGCCAAAACTGACATACGTCGATATCCCTCGACTTTAGGGAGTGCCCGACGTGTCCTCACCAACCACCACCCGTCCCCGTTCCGTCGCAGCCCGCGCCACCCGGCTCGCCTTGGCCGCCGTCCTGGCCGCCGGTGGCATCCTGGCCGGATCCCCCGGCGCCGCCCAGGCCGCCGGCCCGTACGACAGGGGCCCCGCCCCGACCACAGCGATCCTGGAGGCAAGCCGCGGCCCGTTCGCGACGTCCTCGCAGAGCGTGTCCTCGCTGAGTGTCACCGGCTTCGGCGGCGGCGTCATCTACTACCCGACCAGCACCAGCGAGGGCACCTTCGGCGCCATCGCCATCTCGCCCGGTTACACCGCCGCCTGGTCCAGCATCAGCTGGCTCGGACCGCGCATCGCCTCGCACGGCTTCGTGGTGATCGGCATCGAGACCAACAGTCGGCTGGACCAGCCGGCCAGCCGGGGTCGGCAGCTCCTCGCCGCGCTCGACTACCTCACCCAGCGCAGCTCGGTGCGGACCCGGATCGACAGCAGTCGACTCGCTGTGGCCGGTCACTCCATGGGTGGCGGGGGTAGCCTGGAGGCGGCCTCGTCGCGGCCGTCCTTGCAGGCCGCGGTGCCGCTGGCGCCGTGGAACACGGACAAGAGCTGGTCCGAGTTGCGGGTGCCCACGCTGATCGTGGGCGGGGAGAGCGACAGCGTCGCGCCGGTCTCGTCGCACTCGGTGCCCTTCTATAACAGCATCCCGGCCTCCGCCGAGAAGGCGTACCTGGAGCTGAACGGGGCGAGCCATTTCTTCCCGCAGAGCACCAACACGCCGACCGCGCGGCAGATGGTGGCCTGGTTGAAGCGGTTCGTCGACGACGACACCCGCTACGAGCAGTTCCTCTGTCCCGGCCCGAGCGGCTCGCAGATCCAGGAGTACCGCAACACCTGTCCCAGCGCCTGACGGCGGTCACGGGGCGGTCGCCGCTGGCGGCCGCCCCGTCCACGTGCGTAAAGGGGCATTGAAGGTCTTGACGCCAAACCCGAGAAACGTACACTGCGAGTGTAAATAAACACCC
The DNA here is from genome assembly GCF_022230935.1 of Micromonospora hortensis. NCBI lineage: Bacteria > Bacillati > Actinomycetota > Actinomycetes > Micromonosporales > Micromonosporaceae > Micromonospora > Micromonospora hortensis. Next base: position 184,107 of record NZ_JAKKFE010000001.1, on the reverse strand, counting down.
GCCACGACAGAGGGATGGGTGATGGAGCGCGGCCTCGAACTGCACCACATCGGCGTCCGTTTCGGCGGCCTCACCGCCCTCGACGACGTGTCCCTGCGGGTGCCACCCAACCGGGTGGTCGGCGTCATCGGGCCCAACGGCGCCGGCAAGACCACGCTGTTCAACGTGATCTGCGGCTTCGTCGCACCGGAGACGGGTTCACTCACCCTCGACGGCCGGCCGCTGCGGCCACGGCCGCACCGGCTGACCCGGCTCGGCATCGCCCGGACCCTCCAGGGCACCGGCCTCTTCGCCGGGCTGAGCGTGCTGGAGAACGTGATGACCGGCGCTTCGCACACCGCCCGTGCCGGCTTCGTCCCGGCGTTGCTCGGGCTGCCGGCCAGCGACCGCGACGAGCGCCGGCTGCGCGGGGACGCCCTGGCCATCCTCGACGAGCTGGGCATCGCCGAGCACGCCGGAGCCGCGCCGACCACCCTGCCCTTCGCCGTACGCCAGCGGGTCGCCCTGGCCCGCGCGCTCGCCGCCCGGCCCCGGCTGCTCCTGCTCGACGAGCCGGCCGGTGGCCTCGGGGCGGACGACATCGCCGAGCTGGCGGAGCTGGTCCGGCAACTGCCCCGACGGGACACCGACCCCTGCGCCGTGCTCCTGGTCGAGCACCACATGGACCTGGTGATGGCCGTCTGCGACGAACTCGTGGTCCTCGACTTCGGCCGGGTCATCGCCGCCGGCGCCCCGGACGAGATCCGCGACGACCCGGCGGTCACCGACGCGTACCTCGGTGCCACAGTCGAGGAAGAGGTCTCCCCATGAGCGGCACCGACCTTCTCGTCGTGCGAGGGCTGGTCGCCGGTTACGGCGCCGCGCCCGTGTTGCGGGCCATCGACCTCACCATCCCCGCCGGCACGATCGCCGCTGTCGTCGGCGCCAACGGCGCCGGCAAGACCACCCTCCTGCGCGCGCTCTCCGGCATGATCCGCCCGGCCGCCGGCCAGGTCCTGCTGGCCGGTGAGGACCTTCGCGGTACGCCGGTGGAGCAGCTCGTCCGACGCGGCATGGCGCACGTCCCGGAGGGCCGGGGCGTGATCAGCGAGCTGACCGTCGACGAGAACCTGCGGCTGGGCGGCCTGTGGCGGCGCGACCGGGCCGACGCCGGGCGGGCCCTCGACGAGGTCTACCAGCTCTTCGAGCCGCTGGCCCGACGCCGCCGGCACCTCGGTCACCAGCTCTCCGGCGGCGAGCGGCAGATGCTCGCGCTCGGTCGGGCCCTGGTCGGCCGCCCCCGTCTGCTGTTGCTGGACGAGCCGTCGCTCGGCCTGGCGCCACGGGTGGTCGCCCGGACCATGGCACTGCTCCGCCAACTGCGTGACCGCACCGGGCTGACCGTCCTGCTGGTCGAGCAGAACGTGCGCAGCGCGCTCGCCGTCGCCGACCAGGGCGTCGTGATGTCCCTCGGTCGGGTGGTGATCGCCGCCCCGGCGGTGCAGCTACGCGACGACGTCGACCTGCGCCACGCGTACCTCGGTTTCTGACCACCATCTCGTCCCCCGGAGGGAGGACTGTTGGACCGCTTCGTCTTCCTCACCGTCGACGGCCTGTCCCGGGGCGCGGTGTACGCCGCGTTCGCGCTGGCCCTGGTGCTCATCTGGCGGGCGGCGCGGGTCGTCAACTTCGCCCAGGGGGCGATGGCCGTCGCCGCCGCGTACGTCGCCTACACGGTCAGCACCGCTACCGGTTCCTACTGGCTGGGCTTCGTGGTCGCGATCGTCGCCGGCCTGCTGCTCGGTGCGCTGGTGGACCGGGTGGTGATGCGGCACGTCGACCACGCCTCACCGCTCAACCCGGTGATCGTCGCGCTCGGGCTGGTGCTGCTGATCCAGGCCGTGCTCGGCATGGTGTACGGCAGCGAGTTCCGCCCCGCCGAGGCCCCGTTCAGCCGGTCCGCCCTCACCGTGGGCGGGGTCGCCGTGCTGTCCCCGTACGACCTGTTCGTCTTCGCCACGATCGGCGTGGTGGTCAGTGGCCTGGCCTGGATGTTCGCGCGTACCCCGGTGGGGTTGCGGATGCGCGCGGCGGCCTTCGCCCCGGAGGTCTCCCGGCTGCTCGGGGTCAACGTCGGTGGGATGCTGACCCTCGGCTGGGCGCTCGCCTCCGGGGTGGGCGCGTTGGCCGCCATGCTGGTCCTACCGACCGAGCTGGGCCTGCACCCGCACGCGATGGACCTGGTGTTCGTCTCGGCGTTCACCGCGGCGGTGGTCGGCGGGCTGGACAGTCCACCGGGGGCGGTGGTCGGTGGGCTGGTGGTGGGGTTGCTGCTCTCCTACGTGAGCGGCTACGCCGGCAGTGACCTCACCCCGCTCGCGGTGCTGGTCCTGCTGCTGGCGGTGCTGCTGGTCCGGCCCGGTGGGCTGTTCGCCCCGGTCGCGGCGAGGCGGGTGTGAGCGCCACGAGGGCGGCAGTGCCGCCGAGGGAGCAGCTCGACGACCCGGGCGGCCGACCGGTCGACAGCCGACGCGGCTCCACACTGCTGCGCCACCTCGCCGTGGTGGCGGCCGCCGGGCTGCTGCTGGTGGCGGTCAGCTACTCCGTCGAGCCGTTCCGCAACTTCCAGCTCGCCACGGTGGCGGCCTACCTCTGCGCGACCGCCGGGCTGACCGTCCTCACCGGGCTCAACGGTCAACTGTCGCTCGGACACGGCGCGCTGATGGCCACCGGGGCGTACACGGTGGCGCTGTGCCAGACCGCGTTCGCCGACCGGGGGATGACCGGCGGCTGGCTGTTGCCGCTGTCGTTGGCTGCGGCGATCGTCAGCGCCGTCGCGGTCGGCGCGGTGGTCGGTGTGGCGGCGGCCCGGCTGCGCGGCCCTTATCTGGCCGGGGTCACCCTCGCGGTGGCAGTGGTGGTGCCGGCGCTGGCGGTCACCTTCGACGGCGTGTTCAACGGAGAGCAGGGGCTGTCGGTGCCGGTGGAGCCGCCACCGCTGTCGCTCGGCCCGTACTTCCCGTACGAGCGGTGGCAGCTCTGGGTCACCGGCGCGGCCACCCTGCTCGCGTTGCTGCTGTTGGCGAACCTGATCCGCAGCCGGTACGGGCGTACCTTCCGGGCGGTCCGCGACGACGAGGTGGCGGCCCGCCTGGCCGGCATCCACGTGGCCCGCACCCAGGTCCTCGCGTTCGTGGTCAGCGCCGCCACCGCCGGGCTCGGCGGTGCGCTGCTGGCGGTGCTCGCGCAAAGCGTCTCACCCGGCGCGTTCTCGCTGACCCTGTCGCTGTTCCTGCTGATGGCCGTGGTGATCGGTGGCCTGGGTCGACTGACCGGTGCGCTGTGGGGGGCCGTCCTGCTGGTCGCCCTGCCCGATCTGACCCACTCGGTGACCGAGATGCTCACGCTCTCGCCCGCTGTGGCGCAGCGGCTGGAGGGCAACCTCCCCCTGGCGATCTTCGGTCTCACCCTGATCGTCGTCATGATCGCCGCCCCCGGCGGTGTGCAGGGTCTGCTGTCGCGTCTCGGCCGGGCGTTGCTGGCCAGGCGGCCGACCCGGCGTTCCTGAGCTGTCCTCGGTCCGGCCTCGGCCGGGCGCCCCACCACCACACCGTTCCCCACAGAAAACCGGACCGAGAAAGGTCGGTGTTTCCCATGCACCGTAAAGCGCATCGCGGCCTCGCGATCGCCAGCACCCTTGCCCTGCTCATCACCGCAGCCGGCTGTAGCGGCGACGACGGCCCCGGCTCCGGCGGTGCGTCGGTGCCGGGCGTCACCGACACCGAGATCGTCGTCGGCACCCACATGCCGCTGACCGGCCCGGCCTCGGCCGGCTACTCGAAGATCGCCCCGGCGACGAAGGCGTACTTCGACTACGTCAACGCCAACGGCGGAGTGCACGGCCGCACGATCACCTACAAGATCATGGACGACGGCTACAACCCGGCGAACACCCAGCAGGTGGTCCGTCAGCTCGTCCTCCAGGACAAGGTCTTCGCCGTCCTCAATGGTCTGGGCACGCCGACGCACACCGGTGTGCTCGACTTCCTCAAGAGCAACCGGGTGCCCGACCTCTTCGTCGCCTCCGGCAGCCGCAGCTGGGACCAGCCGGACAAGTATCCGGGCACGTTCGGGTTCAACCCGGACTACACGGTCGAGGGCAAGATCCTCGCCAACTACGCGAAGACGAACCTGGCCGGGCAGAAGGTCTGTTTCCTCGGTCAGGACGACGACTTCGGCCGGGACAGCCTGGCCGGCGTGGAGAAGGTGCTCGGCGCCGGCGCCGTGGCGGTCAAGCAGACGTACGTCACCAGCAACACCAACGTGGCGCCGCAGATCGGCGCGTTCAAGGCGGCCGGGTGCCAGGTCGTCGTGCTCGCCACAGTGCCCGGCTTCACCGCGCTGTCCGTCGGCACGGCGGCCCGGCTGGGCTTCAAGCCGCAGTGGCTGGTCTCCAACGTCGGCGCCGACCACCCGACCCTGGCCAAGCAACTCGGCGCCGCGGCGCCGCTGCTGGAGGGAATGGTCGGCACCAACTACCTGCCGATGCAGAACGACACGGCGAACCCGTGGGTCCAGCTCTTCACCAAGGTCAACAAGGAGCACAACGGGGACGCGCCGTTCGACGGCAACACCGTCTACGGCATGTCGGTCGGCTACCTCTTCGTGCAGACACTGCTCGCCGCCGGCAAGGACCTCACCCGGGAGAAGGTGCTGGAGGCCGTGCAGAAGGGCGGCTTCCAGGGCCCCGGGCTGGTGCCGCTGCGCTTCTCCGCCACTGACCACTCCGGGTACGGCGGCCAGCGGTTGAGCCGGGTGAGTGGGGGAGTGCAGAGCTACTTCGGGCCGGCGTACGAGACCGACGAGGCGGATGGGGCGGTCAACGAGTACACCGCCACCCCGGCCGCGCCACCGGCGAACGGGGTGCCGACCGTCTCCTGAGGCCCCGCAGCCCCGACGTCCGACCGGGCGTGGTTCCCCCTGACCACGCCCGGTCGGACTGCTGCGCGCGTGCTGCCGGAGCGGTCTGCCGCTCGATCGCCGCAGGCGTTGACCGATACCGATAGACGCTCTTACTATCTGCACCGTGAATGCATATTCGGGCCGACTCGCGGACCGGGTCGCCATCGTCACCGGCGCCAGTCGCGGGATCGGTCTGGCCATCGCCCAACGCCTCGTCGCCGAAGGCGCGCGGGTGGGCGTGACCGCCCGCCGCCCCGAAGGGCTGGCCGAGGCGGTCGCCACCCTGGGCGGTCCGGCACACGCCCTCGCGGTGCCGGGCCGGGCCGACGATCCCGAGCATCGGGCCGCCGCGGTGAGTCAGGTCGGCGCGGCGTTCGGGCCGGTGGATCTGCTGGTCAACAACACCGGCATCAACCCGGTGCACGGCCCGCTGGTCGAGCTGGACCTGGCCGCGGCCCGCAAGATCCTCGACGTGAACGTTGTCGCGGCGCTCGGCTGGGTGCAGGAGGTCTGCGCCGCCGGCATGAGCCAGCGAGGCGGCTGCGTCGTCAACGTCTCGTCGATCGCCGGGCTCGGCCCGTCGCCCGGAATCGCCTGCTACGGGGTCAGCAAGGCCGCGCTCAACCACCTCACCGCCAGCCTCGCCGTGGAACTGGGGCCGACGGTCCGGGTCAACGCGGTCGCCCCCGGCGTGGTGAAGACCCGCTTCGCCGCCGCCCTCTACGACGGGCGGGAGGCCGAGGTCGCCGCACGATACCCGCTCGGACGCCTCGGTCTGCCGTCGGACGTGGCGGGCGCTGTCGCCTTCCTGGCCTCCGACGACGCCAGTTGGATCACCGGGCAGACCATCGTCTGCGACGGCGGCGTCTCGCTGACCGGCAGGGTCGGATGACGGCGTCGGCGGAGCGTCCGGAGCCGCTGATCAACGGCTGTCTAGACTCGGCGGTGCGTCGGGGGACGCCGTGGCGGTGAGGGGGCGAGGGCGGATGGACGCAGTCGATGTGGCGGGCCGGGTCGACGGGCGCACCGCCCGCGCCGAGCGCACCCGCGCGGCCATCGTCGAGGCGCACCTCGCGCTCATCTCCGAGGGCGACCTGCGTCCGACCGGGGAGCGCATCGCCGAGCGGGCGGGCATCTCGCTGCGCACCCTCTGGACCAACTTCAAGGACATGGAGACGCTCTTCGAGGCCAGCGGCGCGGAGGTGCTCCGCCAGCAGGACGCCGCCTACCGGCCGATCTCACCGGGCCTGCCGTTGGCGAAGCGGGTCGACGCGTACTGCCGGCAGCGGGCTCGACTGCTCCAGCTCATCGCGTCGTCGGCGCGGGCCGCCCAGATGCGTGAGCCGGTCTCCGAACAGCTGCACCGCAACCGTCTCAAGCACATCGAACGGGTCCGCGACGAGGTCGAGGAGCTCTTCGCCGTCGAGCTGGCCGAGGCCGGGGCGGGACGGGAGCAGTTGCTCAACGCCCTGGTGGCGGCGAGCACCTGGCAGGCCTGGTCGATGCTGCGCTACGGGCTCGGTCTCGGCGTGGACCAGGCCCGCGCGGTGATGGCCCGGACCGTGGGCGCCCTGCTGGCCGAGGTCGCGCCCGACTGATTCCGGCCCGGCCCGATATCGACCCCTCTTTCCATTCGGTTTCCGATGGGTAACACTGGCAGGCATGGTTACTGCATCAAGAGTGCAACTAACCGTGCTGCGTGGCCGGGACGACGAGTGCCGGGCTGTCCGGAGCCTGCTCGACGGCATGACCAACGCCGGCGGTGCCCTGCTGTTGCGCGGAGAGCCCGGATCGGGCCGTACGGCAGTTCTCGGCTACGCCCATCGGCACGCCGAGGGTGACTGCACGGTGCTGGCCGGCAGCGGGCTCGCCGAGGAGGCCGCCCTGCCGTACGCCGGCCTGCAACGCCTGGTCGACCCGGTGCTCGACCGGGCCGCCGGGCTCCCCGGCGAGCAGCGCCAACTGCTGCGGCGCGCACTGGCCGGGGAGAGCTGCCCGGCCGACCGGCAGTTGACCCTGTCGATGGCGGTGCTCGGGCTGCTCGCCGCCGCCGCCCGGGACCGGCCGTTGCTCGCCACCATGGACGACATCGACCGAGGTGACCCGCAGACCGCGCAGGTGCTGGCGTTCGTGGCCCGCCGACTGCGGCACCTGCCGCTCGCCGTCCTGCTCAGCGCGGACGTCACCGCCAACCTCGACGGGATACCGGCACACCGGCTGCGCGCGCTGACCGAGCACGAGAGCCGCGCCGTCCTCACCGATCGACTCGATCGGCTGTCCGGGCGCGAGGGCGTCGACCGGCTCCCCGACCGGCCAGCCGCGTCGGCCCTGACCGCGTTGGCCACTATCGGCGGCGGCAATCCGCAGGCCCTGGTCGACCTCGCCGATGTGCTCACCGCGGGGCAGTGGCGGGGTGAGGAGTCGCTGCCGGCAGCGCCACCGGCGGACGGAGCGCTGGGTCGCGCGTACCGAGCCCGGCTGGACCGGCTGCCCCCGGAAACCCGACGGGTGCTGTTGCTCGCCGCGCTCGACGAGGACGGCGAGCCGGGCACCCTGATCCGGGCCGCGGCGGCTGCCGGCGCCGAGGTCGAGGCGCTCGCCCCGGCGGAGGTCGCCGGCCTGGTGCGCGTCGAGCAACGAGGCGTCACCTTTCCGCAGCCGCTGGTGCGCACGATGATCGCGGCCAGCGCGCCGCTCGCGGAGCGCCGCGCGGCGCACCGACTGCTCGCCGAGGTGCTGGTCGCGGACGGGCAGCGGCTGCGCCGGGCGATGCACCTCGCCGCCGCGACGGCGGGTTCCGATCCGGTCCTCGCCGCCGAGCTGGAACAGGCGGCGGTCGGCGGATCCGACGGCTGGGCCGCCGCCTCGGTGGCCCTGCGGTGGGCGGCCGAACTGAGCGACCGGCCGAGGCTGACCGCAGCCCGTCTGCTGGCCGCCGCCCGGTACGCCTGGGCCGGGGGGCAACCCGACGAGGCCCGGCTGCTGCTCGACCGCCTGCGCGCGGTCTGCGTCGACCCGGTCGTCCGAGGCCGTGCCGACCTGCTCCGCGGCGAGCTGGAGCTGCGCTGCGGCACCGCGTCGAGTGCGTCTGCCACTCTGCTGGCCTCCGCCGCGGCGGTGGACGGCACCGACCGCGCCCTGGCGTTGACCGGGCTGGTGCGGGCCGGCGAGGCGGTCTGCTTCACCGGCGAGCAGTACCGGTACGCCGAGGTCGGCCGGCGGGCACTGCCGTTGCGGCGCCCGGACGACCCGCCGGCCCTGGAGGTCATGGGGTGCCTGATCGCCGGGGTGGCGGCGACCCTGCGGGGCGACCACGAGCGAGCCGGGCCCGCGCTGCGCCGCGCCGTGGTGCTGGGCGACCGGCTGACCGGTTGGGCGTTGACCCCCACCGCGCTCAGCTGCGCCGCGGCGGCCGGACTGCTGGTGGCCGTGGACGGCGCGGCTCACCGGCTCGCCGAGCGTGCCGTCGAGCTGGCCCGGGAACGGGGTGAGCTGTCCATGCTGTCGCGGGCGTTGGAGCTGCGGGCGGTCGCCGAGTACTGGCTGGGCCGACACGAGGCGGCGGCGGAGACCTCCCGCGACGGGCTGCGCGTCGCCCGGGCGACCGGGCAGGTCAACTGCGCCAACGTCCACCTGGGCATGCTCGCCGTCCTCGCCGCGATCCGGGCCGATCGGGAGACCAGCCTGCGGCGGATCCGCGAGATCGGCGAGTCTCCGACGCCGGGCAGCCGCCCGCACGCGCTCGCCGCGTGGGCCCTGGCGGTGCTCGATTTGGTCGACGGTCGGCACGCCGAGGCCGCGGAGCGGTTGGCGTCGCTGGCTCGGCTCGGCACGCGTCGGGGGCAGGTCCTCGTGCAGGTGATGGCGACCCCGTACCTGGTGGAGGCGGCGGCGCACCTGGCGCACCGGCCGGCGGCGACGGCCGCGCTCGCCGCGTTCGACAGGTGGGCCAGCAGCACCGCGAGCCCGTTGCGCCGGGCCCTGTCCGCGCGGTGTCACGCACTGCTCGCCCCCCGGGGCGGTGCCGAGGCGGAGCGGGACTTCCAGGCGGCGCTGCGCCTGCACCCGACCGAGGCCGGCACGTTCGAGCGGGCCCGCACCGAACTGCTCTTCGGCCAGGAGCTGCGCCGCAGTCGACGCCCTCGCGACGCGCGCACGCACCTGCACCAGGCCCGCGAGATGTTCAGTTTGCTCGGGGTGGAGTGCTGGGCCGAGCAGGCCACCACGGAGCTGCGGGCGGCCGGGGAGTCGATCGGTCCGCCGGACCTGCCCGCGGCGCGGTTGTTGACAGGCCAGCAACTGCGGATCGCCGAGCTGGTCGCCGAGGGCGCCACCAACCGGGAGATCGCCGCCCGGATGTTCCTCTCCACCCGCACTGTCGACCACCACCTGCGCAACGTGTTCCACCGGCTGGGCATCCGTTCGCGGACCGAGCTGGCCCGCGCGTTCACCGCCGAGCGGCACGTCGGTCTGGCCTCCGACCGGTGAACGTCCGGTCTGGACGCGTTTAACTATCACCGCTAGTTTGAGCGTCATGGACCTCACCCTCTCCGCCGAGCAGGCGGCGGTCCGCCAGCTGGCCGCCGAGTTCGCCGACCGCGAGCTGCTGCCGCACGCGGCCGTTTGGGATCGCCGCGAATCAGTCGACCCCGCCATCGTCGGCATGCTCGGTGACCTGGGCTTCCTGGGGCTGACCATCGCCGAGACCGACGGCGGCTCCGGCGGCGACCACCTCGCGTACTGCCTGGTCCTTGAGGAACTGGGCCGGGGCGACTCGGCGGTGCGCGGCATCGTCTCGGTCTCCCTCGGCCTGGTCGCGAAGTCGATCGCCGCGCACGGGAGCGCGGAACAGCGCGCCGAGTGGCTACCGAGGCTCTGCGCCGGCAGCGCACTCGGCTGCTTCGCGCTGACCGAGCCGGACAGCGGCTCGGACGCGGCCGCCCTGCGCACCCGTGCGGTCCGCGACGGCACCGACTGGCTGCTCACCGGCACGAAGACGTTCATCACCAACGGCACCACCGCCGACGTCGCGCTGGTCTTCGCCCGCACCGGCGGCCCCGGGCACCGAGGAATCAGCGCGTTCCTGGTGCCCACCGACAGCCCGGGGCTGACCCGGCGGGAGATCCACGGCAAGCTCGGCCTGCGCGGTCAGGCCACCGGCGAGCTGGGCTTCGACGAGGTGCGCGTGCCCGACGCGGCCCGCCTCGGGGCCGAGGGCGCCGGATTCCGGCTGGCCCTGGCCACCCTCGCCAAGGGTCGGATGTCGGTGGCCGCCGGATGCGTCGGCATCGCCCAGGGCTGCCTCGACGCGGCGGTCGGTTACGCCGGGCAGCGCACCCAGTTCGGCAAACCGATCGCCGGGCACCAGCTCGTCCAACAACTGCTCGCCGCCATCGCTGTGGACACCGCCGCCGCCCGCTTACTGGTGTGGCAGGTGGCCGATCTGATCGACCGCGACCAGCCGTTCGCCACCGAGGCGTCGATGGCCAAGCTCTTCGCCAGTGAGGCCGCCGTCCGCGCGGCCAACAACGCGGTCCAGGTCTTCGGTGGGTACGGCTACATCGACGAGTATCCGGTCGGCAAGTACCTACGCGATGCCCGGGTGGCCACCCTCTACGAGGGCACCAGCCAGATTCAACAACTCCTCATCGGCCGCGCGCTCACCGGCGTCAACGCCTTCTAGCTGTAGGGAGATCCGGCATGAGAGTCTTCACCTCGTTCGAGGAGTTGGCCGCCGCGACCGGCGAGAGCCTCGGGCCCGGTCCGTGGCAGCGCATCGAGCAGAGCCGCGTCGACCTCTTCGCCGACGCCACCGACGACCACCAGTGGATCCATCTCGACCCGGTCCGAGCCGCGGCGGGGCCGTTCGGCGGGACGATCGCCCACGGGTACCTCACCCTGTCGCTGTTGCCGGCGTTGGCCGGCGGGCTCTACCGGGTCGAGGGGGTGGCGATGGGCGTCAACTACGGGCTGAACCGGGTGCGCTTCCCCGCGCCGCTGCGGGTCGGCGCCGCCGTACGCGCCACCGCCACCATCGCCGACGTGTCGCCGGTCAGCGGCGGTGTGCAGTTGGTCGTGACGGTCACGGTGGAGAGCGACAGCGGCGGCAAGCCCGTCTGCGTGGCCGAGACCGTGAGCCGGCTCTACCGCGCCGTGGAGCAGTGACCCTTCCGGGTGCTGACAGGGCGGCGACGGATCCCGTCGCCGCCCCGTCACCGCACCGCCCTAGCGGTCGAGGCGGAAACGAACTGGTCTTGTTCCTCGAGCTGGTCGCCAGAGTGATAGGGAAATCGTAATCGAATAAAATCCCCCTCGCCTATCCGGGATTGCGTGACACCCCCCGATTCCAGGACGACGATCGGTGCTGCGGGTAACAACGCCGATGCCGTTTCTGGTGTGCATCACACACCCCCTCCCGGTCGTCCTCCGTGTCGTCGATCGCGTCGGATCATCGAACGTGGCCGCGCGCCTAGTTGCGCTGTGGCCGCTACCCGACAGTCGCCGATCGGCTTCCACGGAACTAGATATAGTCCCTGATGGATTGTTTGCCAATCATGTCGCCAGGCTGACAAACAACTCTGTGACGGGGGACAAGGTGGGAAGACCTGAGCGGCCGCTCGACCCGGAGGCAGGCGAGTTGGAGCGGTTCGCGCTCGACCTGCGCCAACTGCGGACGAAGGCAGGTTCGCCGACCTACCGTCAACTGGCCCGACGCGCGCACTTCTCGGTGACCACCCTGGCGAAGGCGGCCAGCGGCGAGACCGTGCCAAGCCTTCAGGTGACACTGGCGTACGTGGCCGCCTGTGAGGGCGATCCGGCCGAATGGACCCAACGGTGGCACAGTCTGATCGCAAGCATGACGTCCGCCGAGACGGTGGGGGGCAGCCGCGGGCCGTATTGGGGTATGGCGGCGTTCCAGCCGGAAGACTCGGAATGGTTCTTCGGACGTGAGCGCCTGGTGGCTCAGCTCCGGGAAATGCTCACCCGCCTCCGGTTCGTCGCGGTTTTCGCCCCGTCCGGTGCGGGAAAGTCATCCCTGCTCCGCGCGGGTCTGATAGCGGCAGTGGTCGACAATCCCGCCAAGGGTCAGCCGGCCTGGGCCACGGTGCTGATGACGCCGGGCGAACATCCCATCGAAGAACTCGCGTTCCAGCTCGTCAGTGAACCGGACCTGGCTCGTGACACGGCCCAGCGTCACCTGGTCGATGAGCCCGCCAGCATTCGCGCGACGATTGAGCAGATTCTTGATGCCCGTCCATCGGGAGCGACCATGCTCATCGTGGTGGACCAGTTCGAGGAGCTCTTCACGCTCTGTCGCGACGAGGGGGAGCGGTCGGGGTTCGTTGCCGCGCTGCTCGCCGCGGCGGAGGTCCCCAGGGTCCGCGTGGTGCTGGGAGTGCGAGCCGACTTCTATGGTCGGTGTGCCGCCTACCCGGCCCTGGTGGCCGCTCTCCACGAGCACCAGCTGCTGATCGGCCCGATGGACGAGAAGGATCTGCGTCGGACGATCACCGGCCCTGCCGAGCGCGCCGGGTTGCTGGTGGACCCGGCGTTGGTGGAGATGGCCGTGGCAGACGTTGGCGGCCAGACGAGTGCGCTGCCGCTGCTGTCCCACGCGCTGTTGGAGACGTCGCGCCTGCGGCAGGGCAAGCGGATCACACTGGCCCACTACCGCGAGTCGGGGGGTGTGAACGGCGCCATCACCCGCACCGCCGAAGGGGTGTACGCGCAGTTCGATGAGGGGCAGCGAGGGCTGGCACGCGACATCTTCCTGCGCCTGACCGCCCTCGGTGACGGCACCGAGGACACCCGACGCCGGGCACCCCTGGCCGAGTTGGTGGGCGGGGCAGACCCATTGGCCGCGGCCGAGGTGCTGGGCAGGTTGACAGCCGCGCGGCTGGTGACGGCGGACGAGAAGGGCGTCATGGTGGCCCATGAGGCCCTGATCCAGGAATGGCCCCGGCTGCGTCGCTGGCTGACCGAAGATCGGGAGCTGCTGCGCGCGCACCGCAGGCTGACGGAGGCTGCCGCCGAGTGGGATCGGCACGACCGCGTGGACGGATTCCTGTATCGGGGGGTCCAGTTGGCGCTCTGGGCAACACACCAGGTGCTGGACCTCAGTGACCTGGAACGGGACTTTCTGGAGACCAGCCGTGCGCGAGAGAGCCGGCGCCGGGCAGCCCGACGGCGCCGGACCAGCGTGGCGTTGACCGGGCTCGCGGCAACCGTTGTCGTGGTGAGCGTCCTCGCGGCAGTGGCGCTCGTGCAAGCGGACCGGGCGGCGGCCGAACGAGACCTCGCTGTTTCCCGGCAGCTGACGGTCGAGGCCAACAACCAACTGCGGATCGATCCGCAGCAGGCGCAGCGCCTCGCCCGACGCGCTCTGACCACACGCCCAACCGTCGGTGCGGAGATGGTGCTCCGCCAGGCCGCCGTCGATGACCGACTGCAGGCGATTGTGCCGATGAGCAGCAAGAAGGCATTGGGCGTGGCGTTCAGTCCGGACGGGAGGCGGGTGGCCGCCACCGGGGCGGACGGCGAGGTGCGGGTGTGGACCTGGGCCGGGCACGGCGTCTCTGGACCAGGTCTGGCTCTCACCGGCGGACCCGAGGGACAGGTCTGGAGCCCGATGTTCAGCCCGGACGGGAAGCGACTGGTCACCGCCGGCTCGGACGGCACCGTCCGGATCTGGCGGGTCGATGGAGGCGCTGGGCCCGTCGTCCTCCGCGGGCACGAGGGCCCGGTCTGGGGAGTGGCCTTCAGCCCCGACGGACGGTCGGTCGCGAGCGCTGGCGAGGACACCACAGTTCGGGTCTGGGATGCTCACGGTGGCGGCCGACCGGTGGTGCTGCGTGGGCACACGAAGGTCGCTGTCGGTGTGGCCTTCAGCCCCGACGGGCGCCGGTTGGCCAGCAGCAGCCACGATACGACGGTACGGCTCTGGGATCTGGCCGCGCGATCCACCAGAAGGATCCTCACCGGGCCACGGGAGGCCACCAGGACGATGGTGTTCAGCCAGGACGGCACCCGCCTGGCCTGCTCCAGCACCGACGGTACGGCCTGGGTGTGGCCGCTGACCGGGTCGGCGGCCCCGGTGGTGTTGCGTGGGCACGAGGGCACCGTGGAAGGGCTCGCGCTGAGTCCGGACGAGCAGTGGATCGCGACCACCAGTGACGATCTGACCGTACGGATCTGGAACGCCAACGGCGCCGGTGACCCGTTGGTGCTGCGCGGCCACACCAACCGGGTCTGGGCGTTGGCGTTCAGCCCGGACGGATCCCGGCTGGTGAGCGCGGCCGATGACGGCACGCTACGGATCTGGGACGCGGGCAGCGATCGTCTGATCCTGCGGGGCCACGAGAAGGCCACCTGGTCCGCCGCGTTCACCCCGGACGGGCAGCGGGTGGTCAGTGGCGGCGAGGACGGCACGGTACAGGTCTGGAACCTGGCCACACCGGCCGAGCCTCGGGTGCTCGGCCGGCACGACGGCGACGTCTACGGTCTCACCGTGAGTCCGGACGGGACGAGTGTGGCCACGGGCGGCCGCGACGGCAGCGTACGAGTCTGGGACATCGCCGGCAGACACGATCCTGTGGTGCTTCGCGGGCACGAGAAGCAGGCGTGGATCGCCGACTTCAGCCCTGACGGCCGTCGCCTGGCCAGCGTCAGCAACGACGGGAGCCTGCGAATCTGGGACCTCACCGGCCAGGGTGCCCCGGTGGTCCATCGAGTCGCCGAAGAGATCCGGTACGCCGCCTTCAGCCCGGACGGCAGGAAGGTCGCCACCGCTGGTGCGGAGGGCACACTACGGATCTGGGACGCCTCCGGCACCGCCGAACCACTACTACTTCCCGGTCACGAGGGACTGGTATGGGCGGTGGCCTTCAGCCCGGACGGACAACGGGTCGTCAGTGCCGGCTTCGACGGCACCGTGCAGATCCATTCCGTCACGAGCGGCAGCGCGCCGATGGTGTTGCGAGGACACGAGGGTCCCGTCTGGCACGTGTCGTTCAGCCCGGATGGGCAATGGGTCATCAGTTCTGGAAAGGACGGCACCGCTCGGCTGTGGCGCGCGTCGGAGGCCGCGCAGTCCGTGACCTTCGGCGGATTCGGCGCCTCCGTGGAGACCGTCGACTTCAGCCCGGACGGCCAGCGGCTCGTCTCGACCCATGACGACGGCACCGTACGAGTCTGGCCCTGCCGCGCGTGTGCCCCGGTCCAGAGCCTGCTGGAGCCGTGACCACGGCCGTCCATCGTGGCGGCTCACGGTCCGAAGTGGATGTGTGAAGCCCAGAACTGCGGTTTGTGGGGATGACGCTTCCGCACGGCGTGGATCGTGTGATGCAGGGCTACCGCGGGTGGCAGCCCTCGTGTCAGGTTGCGGTAGAGATGCCAGGCCACGAACGGTGCGAGTACGTCGGAGATCGGCCACAGGGTGGCGATGGTGTGTACGAAACCCGCGATCTGGAACGCCGAGGCGAGGTGGACCGGCTCGTTGAGCAGCCGCGGCGAGACGACCCCGGTGGTGCAGGCGGAGAGATAAGCAAGCCAAGCCCGAGGCGCGTCGGCACTCATGAGCTGTCCCACGGTCAGCACGTCGTCGTGTAGTTGCAGATAGCCGGCCGCCGGGTCGTCGAAGTCCGCCACGGCGTGGCAGGCGAAATGCGCGATCGTCGTCCCGGGTAGCGCGGCCAGCACCGCTGCCGGGTTGGCACGGTCGCCCACCAGCGGTTCCGGCACGGCGCCGAGGATGCGTCGCACCGCTTCACACTCGGCTTCGGCGAGGGCCAGCGGCGCGTACCCGTCCCCGACGGGAGCGTTGCTGCCGACGAGGAGCACGCCCGTGCCGTCGATCGTGGCCGGCCGGCCACGCTGGTCCAGGGAACGGACGGTCAGCGTGTACGACGAGACCACCCGGTCCAGGGTGATCCGGCGCGCCGGGTCCCCCTCGTCGTCGTCATGGTGGCCTGCCGCGTGCAGCGGCAACATCGACAGCACGTCGGTGGGCATCCAGCAGATCTGCGGCCAGGCCCCGTCCGGGCCGATCGCGGTGGTGTGCCCCAGCGCGTGCAGGACCGGCTCCATCGTCGTGTCCCACAACCACGCGAGTACCGCGCGCACCCCGTCGGCGTCGTACTCGTGGCCGGGACCGGGGTCGACCGCTCGGAGGAACCGGTCGGCCTGCTCACGTAGTCGATCCTGCCGGAGCTCGGGCAGCGGAACATGGTCGGCCGTGTCCGCGGTCAGAATGAGCGCGGCGCACCCGTACGGGGTGACGTTGATGGCCACCACTGTGCGTTCACCGACGACCGCGCGCAGGTCGCCTACAGTGGGCGGCAGCCCGAACCGTTCGTGGCCGGGCAGCGCCCGGATCCGGTCGAGAAGGTCGCGCCATTGCGATGCCAGCTCCCGCGGCTCGTACCCGCCGGGTCCGGCGGTGTGGTCCCGGCGGTGGCTTTGGGCGAGCAACCACCGTAGCTGCTCGACGTCTTCGGCGATCGACGGATGGTCATGGCGCAGGCCGGTCAGATCGTTGTGCGCGTCGAGCGCCTGACGGACGAGGAACGCCCTGCCGTTCTCCAGCCGCTCCCAGGCCGCCTCGAGCCGCGGCGGATCGGCGGCGAGCTCCATCCAGGCCGCGAGTGGTCCGAGACCCTGGAGGTCTTCCAGGTGACGCAGCCGGTCGGCTTCGCTGAGCCCCTCTTCCACGAGCTGCGGCAGCAGGCCGGTGACCAGTTCGACGGCCTCCCGGACCTGGCCGAGGTCGCCTGCCACAGCGGCTCGTTCCGCCCACGCGCGTGCCGATCGCGCCTGCTGCGCCGGCTGTGTGCGCGGGGCGAGGGCGGCATCGTGCCAGTACCGCATCGCGTATTTCGGCGTCTCCGGATCGGGCGAACCAGCCATGCCCAGGTCGAAGAGATTCGCCCAGTCGGCGCGCAGGCTGGCGTTCCCGGGGTCCAGGTGAAGCGCGGAGATGAGTGCTTCCGCGGCGAGCTGCAGGTCATCGGCGGACGATCGGGTCAGCGCGCGCCCGACCAGCGCCTCGGCCAATACCGCGAGCCACTGTGGGCGGTTGACGTCCTCGACGGTGGTGGCGTTCACCGCCCGCAGTGCCGCGTCGACGGCGAGGTCGATGTCCCCACCCAATTCTGGCTCGCTCGCCGTCAGCAGGATCCGGGCGAGTGTGGCCTGCCCCGCCGCGTGGTCGGCGGCACCGGGTGGCGCCAGCGCCGTGACCTCCGTGGCGGTCGTGATCGCGGCCGCTAGCGTAGCCGGATCGGCGTCGTGCTCGTACTGGGTGTGCAGCCGGGAGGCCAGGGAGATGAGGTGACCGATGCGGGCCGGGTCGTCTGCGGGCAGCGTCTCGGTGACTTCGCGGGACACCTGTACGGCTTGCATGAGGTCATTGCCGTTGCCCGTGTACCTGTACCGCTCGGTCAGGATCTCGGCCAGGGCGGTGAGAAGCTCGACCCGGCTCCCGGGATGGTCAGTGGGTGTCGAGGCGATCGCCCGACGGGATACGGCAGCGGCCAGGTCGAGGTCGCCCACGTCGCTGCTGTACCGAAACCGGCCGTGCAGCGCCCACGCATAGGAGAGCATGGCGATCACCCGGTCCGACCCTTCCGCCGGGAGACCGGTGACCGCGTCCCGCAGTAGCGTGACAGCTTCCTCGATGTCGTCGCGGCTTCCCTCCACCTCCGAGCGCAGCAGCAGGGCGGACGCCAGTTGTACCCGCCGCAGGTCGGAGGATGGGCGCGGCGTCGCTCTGGCTTCGGCCTGAGAGACGGCCCGGCGGAGGACGGCGATCGCCTCTTCAAGATCGGCTCGCTCGCCCGACTGCTCGAATCTGATCAGGAGGGCGCCGCCGAGCATGCTGAGAAGGGTCGAGCCGGGCTGGGTGCCGTCGGCCTCCGCAGCCTCGATCTCGGCGCGGCTGCTCGCTATGAGCCGAGCCGCGGCACCGTCGTCCTCGGCCGAGCCGTGGTAGAGGCTCAGCGCCACGTCGATGATCGCCATCTTCTCGGGTTCGGCGGCAGCCGCTCGCACGGCCCGAGCTGCGGCCGCGCCGTCCTCGGGACGCATCGAGAGCCGGTAGCGGTGCTGGAGGATGATCGCCACCCCGCTCAGTAGCTGGGAGCGGACGGTCGGGACTGCTCGGTCGGCGCAGCGGCGGGCGTCGTCCAGTACGGCCTCCAACCCGTCGTCGCGTCCGGTGGTGGTGTACCTGACGGCCATCGCCCCTACGTGGTTCACCAACAACGATGGTCGATCCGGGTCGTCCTCGTCGCAGAGGTCGACGGCTTGGCCGGTGGCCTCGACGGCGCCGTCGATGTCAGCCGTACGGCGAGTGATGCCGAACAGCAGGGTGCGGATCCGGCCCAGGTTACTCAGCGCCTTCATGCGGTCACGACCACCCGGCTGGGCCGCCGTGACCGCACGGCGGCCGTACTCCGCGGCCTCCTCGATGTCCGCGGGTACGGTGCGTTGCTGAAAGCGTTCCAACAGCGCCGCCGACAGGCTCATCAACGCTCCGAGAAGCTCCGGATCGCTGGGATCCGTGCCGTTCAGAGCCTGGCGTGCCAGGGTTACCGCGTCGTCCCCGTCGCCAGCCGCTCCAGTGCGCTCGAAGCGCATCCGAAGAGTGACCGCCAGCGTGGAGAGGATGCGGTTGTGATGCGGCGACGGCAGGTCCGCCGCGATCCGCAGCCCTTCGATGGCCTCGTCCAGGTCGGCGGTCGCGCCACTGGCCTCGTATCGGATGACGAGGCCGTTGCTCAGGTTGAAGAGCGCCGCGGCGCGCGGTTCCGGCATGTCGCCAAACGCCGCCACCGCGGTCCGGCCGATCTCGATGACCTCGTCCAGGTCCGCGGCGGAGCCGTTGAGGCGGAATCTGTGCTGGAGTTGCGTGGCGAGGTTGGTCAGTGAGGCGGCCCAGTGCCGTGAGCCCTCAGACAGGGTGCCGAGGTACGAGCGGAGCAGGCCGATCAGCCGGTCGAGGGCGGCCGGATCGGCCCGGGTGTCGGGATCGAGCATCAGCCGTCTCGCCTCGGCGCCCCAGGCCGCTGGGTCACTGTCAGCCACGCCGGGGTCGGCGGCGGTCATGGTTCGCAGCAGCTCCCGCAGTGGCTCGGGCACCAACTGTTCCCGGTCCGGCATCAGGCGGCCCAAGGTGACCAGCGCTTCCGTCATGTCGGCCTGGGCGAGCCCGGCCTGGTGCGCCCACCACATCGTCATCGCGTGCAGGTACTCCGACAGTTCCCCGCGATCCGTCATTCCGGCTGCGATGGCGTTTCGCGTCATCGCGCCGCTGTCGATGCCGAGCGCCTCTTCGAATGCCAACTGCTCGCGGATCTCGTCGGGCAGAGGTGTACCGGTTACCGTCTGCCAGCGTTCCTCCAGCGCCCCGAACCCCACCGCCTTTGCGATGGTGATGAGGGAGGTCGCCGGTGAGTCGAGAATGGTCCGGCCGTGGACACTGTGAAAGTCATCGAACAGAGCGACGCCACTGATCGCGTCGTCCAGCGCCTGACCAGTGTCTCCACGCGACATCCCGATCTGAGCGAGCAGACCGTAGGTGCCAGCCAGCGCGCCGCGATCCAGTCTCTGCGCCTGGACCAGCCCCTCCCGGACGACGTGCTCGGCCGCTTCTTCTTCGTGGCGGCGCAGATGGAGCCGACCGAGCGCGTGGCGTCCACGGAGGATCAGCCCATCCGAGTCTCGCTCCTCGCCTAGAGAGATGATCTTGCGAAACCAGGTCTTGGCCTCGTCCGGCCGATCCTGCTGATCGAGTAGCTGACCGAGGTTGTCGTAGCCGTCCGCCATTGCGCGGGGATCGCCGACCTGCTCGGCGACCTCGACGAACTGAGTCTGCCAGTGCTGCGCCTCGGCGGGTTTGCCGCGCCTCTGGGTGACGAGGCCGAGCAGCCGGCAGACATCGCCGTACCTGGTTGTCTCGGACTTGTGCAGGAACAGTTCAGCGGAGCGCCGATAGAGCTGCTCAGCGTCCTCAAGCCGACCGCGTTCCTCGAGAACCTCACCCAGATTGCGATAGACGGCGGCGGTGCCAATGCGGTCGTCCATGGCCAGATGCGCGTCCAGGGCCAGCCGCAGCCAATGCTCGGCCGCACCGAGACGGTCCCGCTTTCTCGCCACGATCGCCAGCGACTGCAGTCGGATGGTCTGGGCGGCCCGATCCCCTGCCCGGGTCACGATGTCGAGTGACTGCCGGTAGAGACGTTCCGCCTCCTCGAGATCGCCTTGGTTCTCCGCGACGAAACCGAGCTGATGGTACGTGTTGGCGCGTTCCGATTCGTCCATGCCGACCAGCGCCCGGCGGTACCACCGCTCTGCGTCGTCCCAGCGCTGGCGGGTCTCGGCGACCCGGCCGAGTTGGTGTTCGAGCACCCGCAGACTCTTCGTGAACTCGTCGCGTGCCGCGATGGCGTCATGCACCTGCAGGTAGAGCCGTTCGGCGTGATCGACGTCGCCGGCACGCAGCCACTTGCGGGCCTGCGCCATCATCTGCTGGTGCCAGAGGGTGCCGGCCCTGCCGCCGAGCGGAGGCGGCCATCCTTCGTCGCTGTCGAGCGCGTCGCGGCAACGCTCGAACCACAGCAGGGACTCCGCGTACAGGCACCGACTGTCCGCCAGCTCGTCCAGCGGTTGGTAGATGGTTGCGGCCATACCCCAGTCGCCGTCCGCGAGCGCGCCGCCGACTACCGTGCCGTAGGTGTGCCGCTGGAAGTGGATCATCCAGAACGTGAGTTCGGGGTCCTCGCCGGCCAGGTCGTGCTTGAGGAGCATAGGTCCGATCTGCGCGTAGATGTGGTACAGGAAGCGCGAGGTCGTTCCGTGCTCCGCCTCGTACGATTCAGCGGCCTCCACCCGCCAGGCCAGGTCCAGGTAGCGGCGGACCGCGGGGTCGAGCAGGTAGAGGTAGCTGCCGGCGTAGCGATACAGGCCGGCCCGGCTCGCCTCCTCCAGAATCGGTTTCCACACGTCGGCGTCACGATCGGCGATCCGGGCCGGGATGTGCCCATGACGAGACACCAGGCCAAGCGCGTCGAGGTCGGCGTAGTCCCGAAACAGGCTGGTCACGACGAGCTGGCGCCGCGCGTGCGGGCTCAACTTCGTCAGGGCGTACGCGAACACCCACGGCAGCGACGTCTGTTCCTCGGCGGGTAGCGCTGTCACGAGGCCGGATTCGGCGAGGAACTGCTCCGGCGTTCCCGACTGCAGCAGGGGTACGGCCAGGCGCAGGCTCAACGGGTTGCCGCCGATTCGTCGCATCACCTCGAGAAACGCCGGCCGGGACCGTGTCGCCTCCGACAGTTGTCGTTCGGTGAACTCCATCGCCTCGGCCTGGCCGAAGCCGCGGGCTTCGATGCGGGTGGCGTCGACGATCCAGTCCTCGGTGGTGCGACTGGTGATCACGACGGTGCTGCCGGTCTCCGTCAGCCGGCGGACGAAGTCGGCGAACTCACCGGCCTCCGCGGCGGTGAGGACCGGGGTCGTGCAACCCGGGTCGGGCAGCGAGTGGGCGATCTCCAGACCGTCCAGGAAGATCAGCATCGGCCGATCGGACAGCGCGGTCAGCACCCGGTCCACCCAGGCGGTGCGGTTGCCGGGACGTAGCGGCTGATGGTCACGTCCGTGGACCTGGCGGCTGAGCGCGGCGGCGAGGTGCGCGGCCGCGAACGTCGGTGCCCCGGACTCGATCGGATGCCAGAGCACGCGCTCGTATCCGGCCGTCTGGCCCGTGGTCACCCACCACCGTCCGAAGGCCCGGGCCGCCTCGCTCTTGCCCGAGCCGGATGGTCCGTGCAGGATCACCGGTCTCTTCTGCCGCGCTGCGGCCTGGGTCGCGGCGATCAGTGAGTCGCACCCGACGGGATCGGACATCGAGTGCAATGTTCCCGGGCGGTTGCCGCGAGCGTCTCGCAACTCGTTCAGCTTCTCGTCGGTGCGACCGGGCTCGCGATCGGTGCGTGCCCGGGGAATACGTGGGTCGGCGCTGAGGAAGAGCGCAGGCAGCAGCCGGTCGGCGCGCCGCCGGACGACCGAGTCGGGGGTTCCCTGAGCGAGACGACGGCGGCCTGCGGCGACCGCCTCCGTCAGATGCCCTCCGCTGAGCAGTTCGTCGTAGACGGTCAGGAGGAACTCCGCCGCGGCCGTCGCGTGCAGTGCCGAACCAAGGGTGATGACCGCCTTGGCGCCATCCTCGACGATGCGCACCGCCTGGGCCCTGACCGCCTCTCGGCTCGCCGGGTCGGACCGACCACCGGGAAGCACCACGATCGGTACGCCGAGCGCGCCGATGCCGTCCTGTATCGGCACCCCGTCCTCGACGTGGATGAGGTGAAAGGGCCGGCCCGCCTCAGCTTGTGACCGCACGTGCGCGACCACCTTTTCGGGATCGGGTCCATGGGGGGTGTAGTAGGCCTCGATACCGACCGGCGTCCGCAGCGCGCCGAGCCGATCCGCCACCTGCCGAGCCACCAGCCGATGCTGCCCGCTGCCGTCCGGGTCGCCGAACAGGACGATCACACGCAACTGCGCTCCCGGCAGATCTACCGGCGCTGGCGGCGGCGTCGGTGGACGGACCTCGCCGGCGATGGCTGTCTCGGCCTGTCCGGCCCGGACGTCGCCGATCTCGAACGACGTCCGCAGGTGATCGTCGAGATACCACCGGATGAGCTCTGCGGTATCCGGGCTCCGCGGAACTCCGGCCAGTTCGTCGTCACTGTGGACAGTTACCCGCTGAGCCATGGCGCGCACCCCGACCTGTCATCAGAAGGCGTCGTGCGGATCCTCTGCCAGCTCATATTGCCCGCTGCAGGCGGCTCCCACACGACTGGAGCACAGTCGGGTAACCGCCAGATCAACCCCAGCGAGCGGCATCATCGATCGTCGGACGCGCTCAAGCCCGAGCTGCGTGGAGCACCGAGCCCAGCCAGCGCAGCTGACGCCGCACGTGCACGGCCTCCCCGCCCTCATGGCCGTTGAACGGGTAGACGTGCATCTCCCGCTCGGGCGGGACCGACCTTCCGTTCGCCGCACCGTAGTGGTTGTAGGCGGCGAAGGCGGTTCGCGGCGGGCAGACGGTGTCGCGTCCGCCGACCCCGAAGTGCGCCGGCGCCGTCGCCCGACGCGCGAAGCTCACCCCGTCGACATAGGACAGCGTGTGCCACACCGCCTCCTCGGCCTCCCGGTGCACCGCCAGGTACCGGGCGATCTCGCCGTACGGCGCGAGGTCGGTGAGCGCGACGGCCCGGCGCATGTCGCAGAGGAACGGGGCGGTGGTCAACACCGCGCTGAGTTCCTCGACGAGACCCGCCACCGCCAGGGCGATGCCGCCGCCCTGGCTGTTGCCCACCACCGTGACCCGGTCATCGTCGACCCCCGGTAGGGCGCGGACCGCCTCGACCGCCCGCACCGCATCGGTGATCAGGCGGCGGTAGTGGTAGGTGCGCGGATCGAGGATTCCCCAGGTGACCGGCCAGGGCCCGCCCGGCGCGCCGTGCGGGTCGGGGGTGTCCCCGGCGCCGTGCTGCCCCGCCTGGCCCCGGTTGTCCATCAGCAGGTGCGCGTACCCGGCCACCGCCCACGTCGGCCGTTCGTGGGGCAGGCCGCGCCCGCGACCGTAGCCGGCGTACTCGACCACCGCCGGCAGCGGCTCTCGAACCCCGGCTGGGCGGGTGTACCAGGCGCGGACCGGGTCGCCACCGAAGCCGGCGAACGTGACGTCCCAGGAGTCGAGCAGCCGCAGGTCGGTGGGTTCCGGGCGGACGTCGACGAGCACCGGCACGGCGGCCGCCTCGGCGAGCGTGGCCCGCCAGAACTCGTCGAAGTCGTCGGGTTCGGCGACCTCGGGTGCGTACCGCTGGAGGTCGTCGACGGTGGAGGCGGAGTGGGGCACGGGTCCTCGCAGGGGCCGGGGTCAGTACGGGTGGGCGGGCGGCGCGGTGCTCTCCCGGACGACAAGCTCGGTCACCAGGTCGATCCGGCTGGTCGCCGGCTCGTTCCCCCTGGTCAGGTCGAGCAACATCTGGGTGGCGATGCCGGCCATGTCGCGCAGCGGCTGGTTGATCGTGGTGAGCGCCGGGTCGGTCCAGGCGGAGACCGGCAGGTTGTCGTACCCGATCACCGAGAGGTCCTCGGGCACTCGCAGGCCGCACTGACGGGCGGCCCGGAGCACACCCATGGCCTGGATGTCCGACCCGGCGAAGATCGCCGTGGGTCGGTCCGGCCGTTGGAGCAGTCGCAGCCCGTGGGCGTGCCCCGCTCCGGCGGAGAAACTGCCGTAACGGATCAGCTCGCGGTCGACCACGATCCCGGCTTCGTCGTGGGCCGACTGGAAGCCGGCGGCGCGGGCTCGGCTGCACAGCACGTCGGGTGGCCCGGAGATGATGGCGATCCGGCGGTGCCCCAGCTCCAGCAGGTGCCGGGCGGCGAGCAGGCCGCCGTTCCAGTTGTTCGACCCGACGGTCGGCACGGACGCCGAGGTGGCGCTGTCGGTGTCGACGACGACGAACGGTATGCCCTGCCGGCGCAGGTGCTGCTGCTGGGCCTCCGCCAGGTGGGAGAGGACGAACACCACGCCCAGGGGGCGGTCGGCGAGTAACGCCTCCAACCATCGTGCCGGCGGGCGGTGCGCCCCGTCGAGTTGGGCGATCGACAGCCCGATGCCGGCCGCGGAGGTCACCGCCTCGACGCCCCGCAGGATCTCCATCGCCCAACCCGTGTCGAACTCGTGGAACACGAGGTCCACTCGGCCGCCGCTTGTCGCGTGTCGCCGTGCGCGGCGCTGGTACTGGTGGCGGTCGAGGCTCGCCTCCACCCGGGCCCTGGTGCCGGGGGCGACGTCGCCGCGTCCGTTGAGGACCTTGGACACGGTCGCGACCGAGACGCCGACATCGTTGGCGATGGTCGCGATGGTGGTGGAGGCGGGTGGGTCGAGCGGGCGGTGCTCTGTCATCGCGGCCTCATACAACATCCGAAAGTTTCGGGCGACCTTAACATGACGAGACATTCACGCCAGTAGGTGTCGCAGTCGGGCTGCGCATTCGAGCGGCATTGCGCGGCTTGTCGGCGACGGAGCGCCAATCGTGGGATCACCGTGTGCAGGAAACAACCCCTGGTGGTCCGATTGAGACTCTTGACAGGCATCGATGGGGCACTTAGGTTGCCGAAAAGGTTACGCAGGTTTCCGGAAAGTTTCGGATCGTGGGAAACGTCCGCCACAGACCTGGTTCCACCAGGGCGCGGGGATGTGGCCGGAGCTAAGGGGTCAGGGGATGAGAAGTCAGTCGCTCGGGGACGGTGGCGCCGCGCCGTGGCGTGATCAGCGGCTGTCGCCGACCGAGCGGGCCGAGGCGCTTCTGCCATTGATGTCCCTCGAAGAGAAAATCGCCCAGCTCGTCGGGGTCTGGGTCGGCGCCGACGCCAGTGGCGAGGGCGTCGCACCGCACCAGTCGGACATGATCAGCGAGTTGCCGCAGTGGAGCACTGTCATCCAGTACGGGTTGGGCCAGCTGACCCGCCCGTTCGGCACCGCCCCGGTCGACCCGGTGTCCGGCGCCCGGTCGCTGGCGGCCTCGCAGGCGCAGATCGTGGCCGCCAGCCGGTTCGGCATTCCCGCGCAGGTGCACGAGGAGTGCCTCACCGGGTTCGCGGCGTGGCGGGCCACCGTCTACCCGACCCCGCTGAGCTGGGGCGCGTCCTTCGACCCCGAACTGGTCGAGGCGATGGCCGACCGGATCGGGCGGTCGATGCGCGCAGCCGGTGTGCACCAGGGCCTCGCCCCGGTGCTGGACGTCACCCGGGACTACCGCTGGGGCCGCACCGAGGAGACGATCGGCGAGGACCCCTACCTGGTCGGGACGACAGGTGCCGCCTATGTGCGGGGCCTGGAGCGGGCCGGCGTGGTGGCCACGCTGAAACACTTCGCCGGCTACTCCGCCTCCCGAGGCGGACGCAACCTCGCGCCGGTGCCGATGGGGCGCCGCGAACTGGCCGACGTCATTCTGCCGCCCTTCGAGATGGCGCTGCGCCTCGGCGGCGCGCGCTCGGTGATGAACTCCTACGCCGAGATCGACGGCCTACCCGTCGCGGCCGACAGGGGGTTGCTGACCGGGTTGTTGCGTGACCAGTGGGGCTTCACCGGCACCGTGGTGGCCGACTACTTCGCCGTACGGTTCCTCCAGACCCTGCACGGAGTCGCCGGAGATGCCGCCGACGCGGCCCGGCTCGCCCTGCGGGCCGGAATCGACGTCGAGCTGCCCACGGTTGACGCCTTCGGTGAGCCGCTGGTGGAGGCGGCTCGCCGTGGCGAGGTCGACGAGGCGCTGATCGACTGCGCGCTGCGTCGGGTGCTGATCCAGAAGATCGAGCTCGGTCTGCTCGACGAGGGCTGGCAGGAACTGCCCGACGACGTGGCGTCCCTGCGTCTCGACGACGAGGCCAGCCAGGACATCGCCCTTCGCCTCGCCCGGGAGTCGGTCGTCCTGCTGCGCAACACCGGCGTCCTCCCGCTGCCCATGGGTAGCCGGGTCGCCCTGGTCGGTCCGGTCGCCGACGACCCGATGGCCATGCTCGGCTGCTATTCGTTCCCCAACCACGTGGGCGTCAACCACAGCGACTTCGGGCTCGGCCTGGACATCCCCACACTGCGCGACGAGTTGGCCCGACGCGTCCCGCTGCTCACCCACGAGCCGGGCTGCGCCATCACCGGCGAGGACACCTCGGGCATCCCGGCCGCGGTCGCCGCAGCGGCCGCCGCCGACGTGTGCGTGCTGGCCGTCGGCGACCGGGCGGGAATGTTCGGCCGGGGCACCTCCGGTGAGGGCTGCGACGCCGTCGACCTGCGACTACCCGGCGTGCAAGGCGACCTCGTCCGCGCCGTTCTCGCCACCGGCACCCCGGTCGTCCTGGTGTCGATGGCCGGCCGCCCGTACGCGCTCGGCCCGGAGTTCGACGACGCGGCGGCCGTGGTGCAGGCGTTCTTCCTCGGTCAGCTCGGTGGGCAGGCGCTCGCCGAGGTGCTCACCGGCGCGGTCGACCCCTCCGGGCGGTTGCCGGTCAGCGTTCCCCGCGACGCCGGCGGGCTGCCGAGCACCTACCTGGCGCCACCGCTCGGCCGGCGCAACAAGGTCTCCTCGATCGACCCGACCCCGGCGTACCCGTTCGGTCACGGGCTGAGCTACACCACCTTCGAGTGGTCGGACGCGACGGTGGTCGAACCGCGCGAAGATCCGATCGCCTGGCCGGTCGACGGCGAGGTGCGGGTGCGGATCACCGTCGCCAACACCGGTGAGCGGGCTGGCACCGAGGTCGTGCAGCTCTACCTGCACGACCCGGTCGCGCAGACCACCCGTCCGGTGGTCCGGCTGATCGGCTACACCCGGCTGCCGTTGGCGGCCGGTGAGGTGGCGCACGTGACGTTCGGCGTACCTGCCGACGTGGCGTCGTTCACCGGGCTGACCGGCCAACGGATCGTCGAGCCCGGCGACGTCGAGCTGCGCTTCGGCCGATCGAGCGGCGACGTGGCGGCGGCCCTGCCGCTGCGGCTGGTCGGTGCCGAACGCCAGGTCGGTTTCGAGCGGGAACTGCTCACCTCGGTGCGGATCGAGCCCCTCGTGGCCGTTCCACAGTCGGCATAGGAGGCCAAGGATGACATCCACCCTGCGGCCACCGCCGCCGGCGCCGCCGAGTTCTCCGCAGCAGGCGCAGAGCCCTGCCCCGCGCTCGCCACGACGCCGTCGCAGTTGGCGGCAGGCGCTGCGCCGGGACTGGCAGCTCTACTCCCTCGCCATCCTGCCGCTGCTGTTCTTCCTGGTCTTCCGGTACCTGCCGATGATCGGCAACATCATCGCCTTCCGCCGTTTCAAGCCGGGCGGCAGCATCTTCGGTGAGTACTGGGTCGGGCTGCGCTACTTCCGGATGTTCCTCAGCGACCCGACGTTCTGGGAGGTGTTCACCAACACCCTGGTGCTGGGGACGCTGACCCTGCTGTTCTGCTTCCCGCTGCCGATCGTGCTGGCGCTGTTGCTCAACGAGGTCCGGGCCCGCCGCTTCAAGCGGTTCGTCCAGTCCGTGTCCTACCTGCCGCACTTCCTGTCGATCGTGATCGTGGCGGCGATGGTCATGCAGTTGACCTCGATCGAGGGCACTGCCAACCAGATCGTCAGCCTGTTCGGTGGCGACCCGGTGGCGTTCCTGCAGAAAGCGGAGTGGTTCCGCACCATCTACGTCTCGTCCGAGGTCTGGCAGACCGTCGGGTGGGGCACGATCCTCTACCTCGCCGCCCTCACCACCGTCGACGAGGACCTGTACGAGGCCGCCCGGATCGACGGCGCCGGCCGGCTGCGGCAGACCTGGCACGTTACGTTGCCCGGCATCCGTCCGACGATGGTGACCCTGCTGATCCTCAACATCGGCAGCTTCCTGGCGGTCGGGTTCGAGAAGATCCTGCTGCTCTACAACCCGTTGACGTATCCGACCGCCGATGTGGTCTCCACCTATCTGTTCCGGATGGGCTTCCAGTCGAGCAACTTCAGCTACGCGGCCGCCATCGGCCTCTTCGAGGCGGTGATCGGGCTGATCCTCGTCCTGTCGGCGAACGTCATCTCCCGTCGCACTGTGGGGACGAGCCTGTGGTGACCCTCGGTACGAAGATCGACGCCCCGAAGACGCGCGGGCCGGTGGACAGCCGGGGTTACCGGATCTTCCGGGTGGTCAACACGATCGTCCTGCTCGGCGTCGTGGTCGTGACGCTGTATCCGTTCCTCAACATCGTGGCCCGGTCGCTCAGCGAAGAGGCGTACATCATCGCCGGCAAGGTGACAATCGTCCCGCGTGGCTTCGACCTGACCGCGTACAAGCTGCTGATGTCGGACGCGATGTTCTGGACGAACTACCGCAACACAGTGGTGTACACGGTAGTCGCCACGCTCATCTCGATCGTGCTGACCACGTGTTACGCGTACGTGCTGTCGAAGCCGCAGCTCAAGGGGCGCCCGTTCCTCATCGGTGTCGCGCTGTTCACCATGTTCTTCTCCGGTGGCCTGATCCCCAACTACGTGCTGGTCACCAGCCTGGGCATGAAGAACACCATCTGGGCCGTGGTGATCCCCAATGCCATCAGTGTGTTCAACCTGCTGGTGATGAAGGCGTTCTTCGAGAGTCTGCCGAGCGAGCTGGAGGAGGCCGCGGCCGTCGACGGGCTGAACACGTACGGCACCCTCCTGCGGATCGTGCTGCCGCTCTCGAAGGCGATCATCGCGACGATGGTGCTCTTCTACGCGGTGTCCTTCTGGAACTCGTGGTTCACCGCGTTCCTCTACATCGACCGCCAGGATCTGCTGCCGGTCACCGTGTACCTCCGCAACCTGATCGCGGGCGCCACGAGCGCCGAGTCGGCCGCGGCCGACGCCGACAAGGTCCAGGCCGCGGCCACCCTCCAGGCCGTGACGATCGTGCTCACCACCCTGCCGATCCTGGCGATCTACCCCTTCGTCCAGCGGTACTTCGTCCGCGGAGTGATGCTCGGCGCGGTCAAGGGATGACGCCGGCGCCACACCGCTTCCCCAACGCAACCCCCCACCACCGAAAGGACGAGCCATGCTCCACAAGACGTGGCGCCGCGTGGCAGTAGCCACAGCGGGTCTGCTTGCGCTCTCCCTTGCCACCGCCTGTTCCGAGGACCCCGGTGAGTCGACTGACCTCTCCGAGAACCGGGTCGGCGCGATGGCCAACTACGGCGTCGGTGACCAGTTCAAGGCCACCGAGGCGCTCTCGTTCTCCACCCTCTACAACAACCACACGTTCTATCCCCTGAAGGAAGACTGGCTGTTCTGGTCGGAGCTCACCAAGCGGACCAACGTCAAGATCGAACCGGTGGCCGTGCCGCTGAGCGACTACGAGCAGAAGCGCAGCCTGCTGATCGGCGCCGGGGACGCCCCGCTGATCATCCCGAAGACGTACCACCCGCAGGAGAACGCGTTCGTGTCCTCCGGGGCGATCCTTCCGGTGAGCGACTACCTGGATCTGATGCCCAACCTCAAGGAAAAGATCACCAAGTGGAACCTCAAGCCGGAGATCGACAACCTGCGGCAGTCCGACGGTAAGTTCTACCTGCTGCCCGGCATGCACGAGAAGCCCACCCAGGACTACACGGTCCTGGTGCGCACCGACATCATGCAGGAGCTCAACCTGGCCGTCCCGAAGACCTGGGACGAGCTGTACACGGTGCTCAAGGCGATGAAGGCGAAGTACCCGAACGTCTACCCGTACTCCGACCTGTTCAGCAAGCCCAACCCGACCGGGGCCCTGCTGAACATCCTCGGCTCGGCCCACGGCACCCAGGCCGGCTGGGACTACCAGCACGCCACCTGGGACCCGGCGGCGAAGAAGTTCAACTACACCGGCGCTTCCGAGCAGTACAAGCAGATGCTCACCTACCTGCACAAGCTCGTCGCCGAGGGCCTGCTCGACCCGGAGAGCTTCACCCAGACCGATGACCAGGCACGGCAGAAGCTGGCCAACGGCAAGTCCTTCGTGGTCACCGGCAACGCGCAGACGCTCGTCAACAATCACCGGCCCGACCTGGCCAAGACCCTGCCGAGCGCGAAGATGGCCAAGATCCCGCTGCCGATCGGCCCGGCCGGCGAGATCAACCCGTTCCCCCGGCTGGAGAACGGCATCATGATCTCCTCGAAGGCCCGGGAGAGCAAGAACTTCGTGGCCATGATGCAGTTCATCGACTGGCTCTGGTATTCCGACGCCGGCATGGAGTTCGCCAAGTGGGGTGTCGAGGGCACCACCTTCACCAAGGACGCCTCGGGCAAGCGTTCGGTCACGCCCGACGTCGACTTCCTCGGGGTCAACCCGAAGGGCACCAAGCACCTGCAGAAGGAGTTCGGCTTCCAGAACGGTGTCTTCTCCTACGGTGGCACCCCCGACCTGGTCCGTGGGTTCTTCTCGCCGGAGGAGTTGGAGTTCCAGAAGGTGATGGACGCTCGCACGCCGAGGCTGGTGCCCCCGCCCGCTCCGTTGACCGACGAGGAGCGCGAGCAGGTGTCGCTCTGGGAGACTCCGCTGAAGGACTTCGTCACCCAGAACACGCTGAAGTTCGCCCTGGGCCAGCGCCCACTGAGCGAGTGGGACGCGTACGTGGCCGAGCTGAAGGCAAAGAACTCCGACCAGTACATCGACCTGGTCAACAAGGCGTACGAGCGGTTCCAGAAGAACAACGGCTGATCAGCGGAGTCCGGTCGGGCGGCCTTGTCGCGGCCCGACCGGACTCCCGCGACCACGGATCAGCTGAGTCGACCGGAGGGAGCGAGCGTGAGTGGCGCGACTCAGACCCGGCGACAGTTCGGCGACGGACCACTGTCGCGGATCACCTCGCGCGTCTACATCCTGCTCGTGGTCGAGCTGCTCCTGCTGCTCACCACGTTGCCCGCCCTGCTCCCACTGCTGTTGCTGGGCCGCGACCCCAGCAACCTGCCGCTGGCCGCGCTCCTCCTGGTGCCGATCGGCCCGGCGATCTCCGCCGCCCTGTACGCCCTGCGCCACCAGCGAACCGACCTGACCGACCTGCACCCGGCCGCCCTGTTCTGGCGCGGCTACCGGGCCAACGTGTCCGGCGTGCTGCGCGTCTGGGTGCCGACGCTGCTGTGGCTGACGGTGCTCGCCGTGAACCTCGCGTACCGCGGTGCGGTGGGCCTGTCGAGCTGGTGGGCAGTGCCGCTGGTGCTGATCGGAGTGGGCGTGACGCTCTATGCGGCAAACGCCCTGGTGATCACCTCGCTGTTCGACTTCCGCACCCGCGACGTGTTCCGGCTGGCCGTGCACTTCCTCGTGCGTACCCCCGGTGTCTCCCTCGGCAACGCCCTGCTGCTGGCCGCGGCGGCCGGGATCACCGCGGTCTTCTCCGAAGCGGTGCTGATGCTGCTCGCGTCGATCGCGGTGCTGGCGTACCTGCGCATCAGCGATCCGATGATCCACCTGATCCGGAAGGAGTTCACCTCATGAGCATGCCCCTCAGCGCCAAGGTGCCCTTCGGGGGCGACTACAACCCGGAACAGTGGCCCGAGGACGTGTGGAAGCAGGACTACCGTCTCTTCGACAGCGCACGGATCGACCTGGTCACCCTCGGGGTGTTCGACTGGGCGCTCACCCAGCCCGCCGAGAACACCTACGACTTCGCGCTGCTGGACAGGATCGTCGAGCGTGCCAGTGCCGAGGGACGCGGGATCTGCCTGGCCACCGGCACCGGAGCTCACCCACCGTGGTTGGCGAAGGCGTACCCAGAAGTGACCCGGACCGACTTCGAGGGCCGCAAGCACCGCTTCGGCCAGCGACACAACTCCTGCCCCAGCTCGCCGGTCTTCCGCCGGCTCTCCACGGAGCTGGCCCGCCGGGTCGCCCGCCGCTACGCCGACACCCCGGCGGTGCTCGCCTGGCACGTCGGCAACGAGTACGGCGGCGCCTGTTACTGCGCGCTCTGCGCGGCCGGCTTCCGGAACTGGCTGCGCCACCGCTACGGCACCCTCGACGAGCTGAACGAGGCCTGGTACACCACCTTCTGGTCACACACCTTCACCGACTGGGACGAGATCGAGCCGCCGTCGGCGCTGACCGAGCACTGGCGCGGCCCGGATCACACGGCGTTCCCGGGCATCACACTGGACTACCTACGGTTCACCTCCGACGCGATGCTGACCAACTTCCGCGACGAGAAGGCGGCCATCCGGGAGTCCAGCCCGACGCTGCCGGTGACCACGAACTTCATGGGCATGTACCGCCCGATCGACTACCACCGCTGGGCCCCTCATCTGGACTTCGTCTCCTGGGACAACTACCCGCCCGACGACGAGTCGGCGGCCCGGATGGCGCTGACCCACGACCTGATGCGCGGGCTCAAGGGCGGCCAGCCGTTCTGGCTGATGGAACAGACCCCGAGCTTCACCGCGTGCCGCGACGTCAACCCGTTGAAGCGCCCCGGTCTGATGCGGCTGTGGAGTTGGCAGGCGGTGGCGCACGGCGCCGACGCGGTGCTCTTCTTTCAGCTGCGTGCCTCTCGTGGGGCCAGCGAGAAGTACCACGGCGCGGTCATCGGGCACGCCGGTCGCTCCGACACCCGGGTGTTCCGGGAGGTATCCGAGCTGGGCGCCGAACTGGAACGGCTCGGCCCGGCGTCGCTGGGCGCGCGGACCCCGGCCCGGGTGGCGCTGCTGTTCGACTGGGACAGCTGGTGGGCGTTGGAGCTGTCCGACGGCCCGTCCCGGCTGGTCCGCTACCAGCAGGTAGTG
The DNA here is from genome assembly GCF_022230935.1 of Micromonospora hortensis. Classification (NCBI taxonomy): domain Bacteria; kingdom Bacillati; phylum Actinomycetota; class Actinomycetes; order Micromonosporales; family Micromonosporaceae; genus Micromonospora; species Micromonospora hortensis. The sequence continues at coordinate 150,850 of NZ_JAKKFE010000001.1, read as the reverse complement.
CTCGCGTACCACCGGGCGCTCTGGGACGCCGGTGTGGACCTGGACGTCATCGCGGTGACCGCCGACCTGTCCCGCTACGACGTGGTCGTGGCCCCGGCCCTGCACCTGCTCAAGGGTGACCTGCCGCAGCGGCTGGAGGCGGTGGCGACGCGCGGCGGGTCGGTGCTGACCACCTACCTGTCCGGCCGGGTGGACGAGAACGACCAGGCATTCCTGATGGACGTACCGGGCCCGCTCGGGCAGCTCATGGGCGTCCGGGTCGACGAGTGGGACGCCCGCGGCCCGGACGTGGTCAACACGGTCCGCCTCGGCGACGGCGCGGATCAGCTCGACGTCGACGCGCGACTGCTGTTCGAGCTGGTGATTCCACAGGGCGCGCAGGTCATCGGCACCTACCAGGCCGACTTCTACGCGGGCACCCCGGCGGTGACGCGCAACTCCTTCGGCGCCGGCGACGGCTGGTACGTGGCGGCCGGACTGGACCAGGCCGGGGTGTCCTGGGTGGTGCGGCAGGTGCTCGCCCGGCACGACCTGCTCGGGCCCTACCCGGACGTGCCGAACCTGGAATCCGCCGTGCGGGTCGCGGCGGACGGGTCGCGGCTGCTGTTTCTGCTCAACCACCGCGCCGAGCCGGTCGAGGTGACCGCCCGGATCGGCGGCGTCGACCTGCTCACCGGCGACCGTACGGCGGCCGGCGGCGCGCTGCGGCTGCCGGCGTACGGGGTTGTCGTGCTGGAGGAGGACCGGTGAACGCCGAAGAGTCGGTGGAGTTGGAGCAGCTGATGTTCGTCGAGGAGCCGATGGACGGTGGCGAGCCGCGCGTCCATCCGGCCTGGCTGCCCCCGGAGGCGTTCCGGTCGCTCGGCGCGCGCCGCATCCTGCTGCACGGCGAGGGGTTGCTCGTCGACACCGTCCTCAACGAGGTCTCACGCGCCTGCGCGCGATACGGCGGGAGGGTGTGGCACTCCCCGTCCTGGGACGTCGACGTCGACCTGGTGCTCGCCCTGCGCGACGCCCCTGAGCTGCCCAACCCGGCGGTGGAGGCGGCGCGCGCGGCAGGTGAGGCGGCGCTGGTCGAGCTGGGCGACGGCGGGACGCTCGGCGACGAGGGTTTCGTGTTGGCGCGGGCCGGCGACGTGACAGCGGTGCTGGCCGACGCTCCCGCCGGCCTGCTGTACGGGCTCTTCCACGTGGTCCGGCTCTGCGCGGCGGCCTTCGACCCGGCTCGCCCCCCGGAGCGGCATCGGCCGGCGCTGCGCCGACGCATGCTGAACCACTGGGACAACGTGGCAGTGCACCCGGTGATGGGCCAGGTCGAACGGGGGTACGCGGGCGGCTCGATCTTCTGGCGGGACGGCCGTCCGCGCGGCGACCTGGCCCGGGTGCGGGAGTACGGGCGGCTGCTGGCCTCCTGCGGAGTCAACGCGATATCGGTGAACAACGTCAACGTGGCCCGTACCGAGGCGCTGCTGCTCACCGAACGGCTCGGCGACGTGGCCGAGATCGCCGACGCGCTGCGCCCGTACGGCATCCGGGTGCACCTGTCGGTCAGCTTCGCCGCGCCGGTGGTCCTCGGTGGCCTGCCGACCGCCGACCCCCTGGACGAGGCGGTGCGGGTCTGGTGGGCCGCTACCACCCGGCGGGTGTACGACCGGATCCCGGACTTCGGCGGCTACCTGGTGAAGGCGGACTCGGAGGGGCAACCCGGCCCGTTCACGTACGGCCGTGACCACGCCGACGGGGCGAACCTGCTGGCCGAGGCGCTCGCCCCGCACGGGGGAGTGGTGCACTGGCGGGCGTTCGTCTACAACCACCACCAGGACTGGCGGGACCGGTCCACCGACCGGGCTCGGGCCGCGTACGACCACTTCGCCCCGCTCGACGGGCGGTTCCGCACCAACGTGGTCGTCCAGGTGAAGTTCGGCCCGGTGGACTTCCAGACCCGCGAGCCGGTCTCACCGGTGCTCGCCGCGATGCCGGCGACCCGGCTGGCGGTGGAGTTGCAGGTCACCCAGGAGTACACGGGCCAACAGCGGCACGTCTGCCACCTCGGCCCGTGGTGGGGTGAGGTCCTCGGTTTCGCCCCCTGGGGGCCGGGCGGGCGGACGATCGCCGACGTGGTCACGGGCGAGTCGGCGGCGGGCGGCGGGATGGTCGCCGTCGCCAACGTCGGCGACGACCTCTTCTGGACCGGGCATCCGTTGGCGCAGGCCAACCTGTACACGTTCGGCCGGCTCGCCTGGGACCCTCGACGGGACCCGACGGCCATCCTCGACGAGTGGATCACACTGACCTTTCCGCCGTCGGCGACCGCCGACGCGGAGCTGGTGCGGCGGACCCTGCACGAGATCATGGACGACTCGTGGCGCACGTACGAGCGCTACACCGCCCCGCTGGGCGTCGGCTTCATGGTCAACCCCGGCGACCACTACGGCCCCGGCGTCGACGGCTACGAGTACACGCGGTGGGGCACCTACCACTTCGCCGACCGCGACGGCGTCGGCGTGGACCGCAGTCGCGCGTCGGGCACCGGTTTCGCCGGCCAGTACCCGCCGTACTGGGCGCAGGTGTACGAGTCACCCGAGACCTGCCCCGACGAGCTGCTGCTCTTCTTCCACCACGTGCCGTATGGGCATGTGCTGCGTAGCGGCTCGACAGTCATCCAGCACATCTACGACACCCACTTCGCGGGGGTCGAGGAGGTGACGGTGATGCGACGGAAGTGGCAGACGTTGACCGGCATGATCGACCCGAGCGTGTACGAGCGGGTCGCCGAACGCCTCGACGAGCAGGTGCGCTGCGCCACCGAGTGGCGCGACCAGATCAACACGTACTTCTTCCGCAAGTCCGGGGTGCCGGACGAGCGAGGGCGGGACATCTACTGAGCGGCGGTGGGGGAGGCCCGACCATCCGGTCGGGCCTCCCTCGTGCCGCGCGCCCCAGCCGGCCTGGCAGGTTCCGAAAACGTCCCGATAATTTATCGCGGCCCGTCGGTGCTGACCATGCCCGTCGATGTCCATTCCGACGCAGGTGACCGCCGGAACCGTTGCGGCGAAAGGTTTCCGGAAGTCTTGACAATCGAGTGTGCTCGATCGAAGCTGACATGGTCACGCGAGCCGCGGTCAAGGTCGGGCGAAGGGCAGTCCTCGACTTAAGTCCCCTTCCACGCGCCTTTTTCGCAAGGGATCGCGACGATGACACTGAAGACGAGAATGCTTGGCGTCGTCATGGCGGCCGTGACACTGGCCGCCGCCGCCTTGACGTTCGCCACCCCGGCGTCGGCGGCGACGCTCACGCAGGTGACGAACTTCGGCACCAACCCCACCAACCTGCAGATGCACCTGTACGTCCCGGACCGGGTGGCGACCCGACCGGCGATCCTCCTGGCCATGCACTACTGCACCGGGACGGGCCCCGCATTCCACTCGGGCACCCAGTACGCCTCACTCGCCGACCGGTACGGGTTCATCGTGATCTACCCGTCGGCAACCCGCAGCAGCAAGTGCTGGGACGTCTACTCACCGCAGGCGTTACGCCGTGGCGGCGGCAGCGACCCGGTCGGGCTCATGTCGATGGTCGACCACGTGCGGCAGCGCTACTCCGCCGACCCCGCGCGGATCTTCGCCACCGGCACCTCCTCCGGCGCGATGATGACCAACGTCATGCTGGGCGTCTACCCGGACGTGTTCGCGGCGGGCGCCTCGTTCGCCGGAGTCCCGTTCGCCTGCTTCGCCACCGGCGGCACCTCGGAGTGGAACAGCCAGTGCGCCAACGGGCAACTCGTCCGGACCGCGCAGCAGTGGGGTGACCTGGTCCGGGAGGCGTACCCCGGCTACACCGGCCAGCGGCCCCGGATGCAGATCTGGCACGGCACCAACGACGAGACGCTGCGCTACCCGAACTTCGGCGAGCAGGTCAAGCAGTGGACCAACGTGCACGGGCTGAGTCAGACCCCGACGTACACCGATTCCCCGCAGTCGGGCTACACCCGCACCCGGTACGGAGGCAGCGGTCCGTTGGCGCCGGTCGAGGCGATCAGCATGCAGGGTGTCACGCACAACATCCCCGTCGACGCCGCGCAGGTGATCCGCTTCTTCGGGCTGGACGGCACCGCGCCGCCGACCACGCCGCCGCCGACCACGCCGCCGCCGACCACGCCGCCGCCGACCACGCCGCCCCCGACCGAGGGCGCCTGCCGGGTCGGCTACACGGTCAACGCCTGGAACAGCGGCCTCACCGCGAGCGTGGCCATCACCAACACCGGTGCCACCGCCGTGAACGGTTGGGCGCTGACCTTCACGTTGCCCACCGGGCAGCGCATCACCAGCGGCTGGAACGCCCAGTACGCCCCGGCGAGCGGTGCGGTGACCGCCCGCAACGTCTCCTACAACAACACCATCGCCCCGAACGCGTCGGTCGAGATCGGCTTCCAGGCCACGCACGAGGGCGGCACCGGCAAGCCCACCTCGTTCGCCCTCAACGGTGCCGCCTGTTCGGTGTCCTGATTTCCCTTCCCACCCCACCACCCCCAGAAGGAGTCACACAATGAGAAGTACGAGATGGAAGGCGGCATCCAGAGCCGCCATCGCGCTGGCCGGCGCGGGTGCCCTCGCCGCCGGCATGGCGCTGTTCGCGACGGCACCCGCGGCCGCCGGGACGACGCTCGGCGCGTCCGCCGCCGAGAAGGGTCGGTACTTCGGCACCGCGGTGGCCGGATTCAAGCTCTCCGACAGTGCGTACACCACGATCTTGAACCGTGAGTTCAACATGGTGACCGCCGAGAACGAAATGAAGATGAACGCCACCGAGCCGCAGCAGAATCAGTTCAGCTACGGGGCGGCGGACCAGATCGTCAACCACGCGCGCAGCCGTGGGATGAGCGTGCGAGGTCACACGCTGGCGTGGCATTCGCAGCAGCCCGGCTGGATGGAGAGCATGAGCGGCAGCGCGCTGCGGCAGGCGATGCTCAACCACGTGACGCAGGTGGCCACCCACTTCCGGGGTCAGGTCGTCGCGTGGGACGTGGTGAACGAGGCGTTCGCCGACGGCAGCTCCGGAGGCCGTCGCGACTCCAACCTCCAGCGCACCGGCAACGACTGGATCGAGGCGGCGTTCCGGGCGGCGCGCGCCGCGGATCCGGGCGCGAAGCTCTGCTACAACGACTACAACACCGACAACTGGACGCACGCCAAGACCCAGGGCGTCTACAACATGGTGCGCGACTTCAAGGCCCGTGGCGTGCCGATCGACTGCGTGGGTTTCCAGTCGCACTTCAACAACGAATCCCCGTACGTGAGCAACTACCGCACCACGCTGTCGAGCTTCGCGGCGCTCGGTGTGGACGTGCAGATCACCGAGTTGGACATTCAGGGCGCTTCGGCGAACACGTACCGCAGCGTCGTCGAGGACTGCCTGGCCGTGGCCCGCTGCAACGGCATCACCGTGTGGGGCATCCGCGACAGTGACTCGTGGCGAGCTTCGCAGACCCCGCTGCTGTTCAACAACAACGGCTCCAAGAAGCCCGCGTACGACGCGGTCCTCGCCGCGCTGAACAACGGCACCACGCCGACGGACCCGCCCACCGACCCGCCCACCGACCCGCCGACCGATCCGCCCACGACTCCGCCTCCGGGCTCGGGTGGCTGCACGGCGACGGTGTCGGTGAACCAGTGGACGGGTGGTTTCGTGGCCACGGTGAAGGTGACGGCCGGTTCGTCGGCCATCAGCGGCTGGACCGTCGGCATCGGTCTCCCGTCCGGCGCGACGGTCACCAACGCGTGGAACGCCAACCGCAGCGGTAACACCGGCACGACGAACTGGACGAACGTGGCGTACAACGGCCGGGTCGGCGCCGGACAATCCACCGAGTACGGCTTCCAGGCCAACGGCACCGCCGGAAGCCTCAGTCCCACCTGCTCAGCAAGCTAAAGCCCCACCGGCCGGTGCGGAGGCGACTTCCGCCTCCGCACCGGCCCACCCCAGCTTTCGTTGATCAAGAGGTTTGCGTCATCCTGCCTGGCCTGTCATGACGCAAACCTCTTGATCACCGGGGGCGGGCTAGCCGTCGATGCGGATGATGTTGCGGATCTTGTTGGACGCGTCCAGGGCGGCGACCTTGTACGCCTCGGCCAGCGTCGGGTAGTTGAACACCGCGTCGACCAGGTAGTCGATGGTGCCGCCGCAGCCCATCACCGCCTGACCGATGTGGACGATCTCGGTGGCGGCGGTGCCGAACACGTGCACCCCGAGCAGTCGACCGTCGTCGGGGGAGACGAGCAGCTTCAGCATGCCGTACGAGTCGCCCACGATCTGACCCCGAGCCAATTCGCGGTACCGGGCGATGCCCACCTCGAACGGTGTCGAGCTTTCGGTGAGCTGCGCCTCGGTCTGCCCGACGAAGCTGATCTCCGGGATCGTGTAGATGCCGATCGGTTGCAGGCCGTGCATCTCCCGGATCGGCTCGCCGCAGGCGTGCTGCGCGGCCAGCCGGCCCTGCTCCATCGAGGTGGACGCGAGCGCGGGAAAGCCGATCACGTCGCCGACGGCGTAGATGTTCTCCACCGAGGTGCGGTAGTTGGCGTCGACAGTGATCCGGCCGCGTCGGTCCGCCTCCAGCCCGGCCGCCTCCAGCGCCAGGTCGTCGGTCTGACCCTGCCGCCCGGCCGAGTACATCACCGTGTCGGCGACGATCTTCTTGCCGCTCTTGAGGATGCACAGCGCCGCCGTCTGGTGCTTCTCCACGGCGGCGACCTCCTCGCCGAAGCGGAACGCCACGGACAGGTCGCGCAGGTGGTACTTGAGTGACTCGACGACCTCGTCGTCGCAGAAATCCAACATCCGCTCGCGGCGTTCCACCACAGTCACCTTGGTGCCGAGGGCGGCGAACATCGAGGCGTACTCCATGCCGATCACGCCGGCGCCGACCACGACCATGCTGCGGGGTACGGCCTGGAGGTTGATGACCCCGTCGGAGTCCACGATCGTCCGGTCGTCGAAGTCGACGCTGTCCGGGCGGGCCGGGCGGGTGCCCGCGGCGATGACAATCTTGTCGAAGGTCACCTTGGACTCGCGGCCGGAGCCGCCGTCGACCCAGATCGAGTGCGCGTCGGCGAAACGCCCGGTGCCGGTGATCATCGCGACCCGGTTGCGGGCCAGTTGGTTGCGGATGACGTCGGTCTGCCTGGTGATCACGTGCTGGGTCCGGGCGGCCAGGTCACTGACCGTGATGTCGTCCTTGACCCGGTAGCTGCTGCCGTACAGGTCCCGCTGACTCAGGCCAGTCAGGTAGAGCACTGCCTCGCGTAGCGTCTTGGAGGGCACGGTGCCGGTGTTGATGCACACCCCACCGATCATGTCGCGGCGCTCCACGATGCCGACTCGCCTGCCGAGCTTGGCGGCGGCGATCGCGGCCTTCTGACCGCTGGGCCCGGAGCCCAGCACCAACAGGTCGTAGTCATACACAGGCGTTAGCGTCGCAAGATGTCGCGGCGCGCGCCAGACCCCGGAGCCGAGCGTTATTCGTCTGCCATAGTGCAGAGGCCGCCGTTCAGCGTGATCTCCTCCGGCAGTTGCGTGCCGGAGGCGACGAGCCCCAGCGACACAGTGCCGCCGGGCGGGATCACCGCGTTGCGACCGGTGTCGCGCACCCGCAGGTAGCTGTTGTTGAGGCGGTCGACGACCTTCGCGCCCCAGATGCCACGGACCTGCTGGCTGGCCCAGAACCGCCACGTCATCGTCCAGCCGTCGATCGCCGTGGCGCCGGTGTTCTCCACGACGAGGTGCGCCACGAAGCCGTCCGGCCACTGCCGCACGTCGGACCGGACCGTGCAGCTCGGGGGCGGCGGCAGGGTGGTCACGGTGACCGGTGTGGACAGGGGGGACAGGTTTCCGATTTCGTCGCGGGCCTGCACGACGAAGGTGTACGTGGTGTTCGGCGTCAGCCCGCTGATCTGGGCACTGTTCACGGGTGGGTACTGGTAGACCTCACGGACCCGGGTGAGTGTGCCGCCGGCGTCGACCCGGAACACCTCGTATCGGTCGAGCGCGACGTTCTCCACCGAGTGGGCCCACCACAGCCACACCTGTGTGGCGGCGACGTCGTACGCCACCGGTTGGCCCGGCGCGCTCGGCGGTTGGTCGTCGCCCGGTGGCATGGTCAGCCGCAGTGTCGGGTTGGACACCGAGCTGTTGCCAGCCGCGTCCAGAGCCCACACCGAGAAGGTGTACGTGCGCGACGGCCGCAGGTTGGTGATCCGGATGCTGTTGGTGTCGGTCGAATACTGGGCGCCGGAATCCTCGAATCGCGCGCCGACCGGGTAGCGGACCACGCCCACGTCGTCGGTCGAGGCCGCCCAGGTCAGCTCGACCGAGGTGGTGTCGATGGCGACGACGGTGATCGGGCCGGGCGCGGTGGGCGGTGTGGTGTCGTCGGCGGCGTACGCCGGCGTCGCGCCGGCGGCGACCAGGGTTGCCGTCAGTGCGCACGCGACCAGCGCGGCGGCCTTCGACCGGATTCCTTGACTTCGACGTTCGCGCACGATGTATACCCCCGACTCCGGCCGCCCACCGCTTCCATCAATCCATCCCCGTCGATACTAGGTCACTGTGGTTCGGCAGGCTGCCCCGCCGGGCTCGGCCGCCGACCTCGGCGTGCGCAGTCGCCCCAGGGCTGGTGGATGTGTGCCGCTCGTTGCCTTTGGAGCTGAATCGTCTACGACATCGGTGGCCACCGGTGCCGCTGATTCGTTGACGACATCAGCTCCAAAGGCAACGAACAAGTCACCAACCCGCCCGCGAGCCGCCGCCCGCGAGCCGCCGCCCACCAGAGCCCGATCTAGCCGACGAGGCGGCGTTCCCACGCCCAGGCGGCGATCTCGACCCGGTTGCGGGCCTTCAGTTTCATCTGCACGCTCGCCAGGTGGGTCTTGACAGTGCCGACGGCGATGAAGAGTTGGGTGGCGATCTCGGCGTTGGTCAGGCCCCGGGCGACGAGCTTCACGACGTCGAGTTCCCGTGGCGACAGGCCTGCGTCGTCGCGCGCCGGGGCTGGCGAGCTGAGGTGCTCCAACAGCCGTACCGTGATCGAGGGGCTGATCAGCGCGTCGCCGGACACTGCCGCGCGGACCGCCTCCACCAGCAGGGCCGGGCCGGAGTCCTTGAGCAGGAAGCCGCACGCGCCGTTGGAGAGCGCGGTGTGCACGTACTCGTCGAGGTCGAAGGTCGTCACGACGACCACCCGGATCGGGTCGGCGACGCCCGGCCCCGCGAGCAGCCGCAGTGCCTCGAGACCGTCGAGGCGGGGCATCCGGATGTCCAGCAGCACCACGTCCGGGCGCAGTCGTCGGGCCAGTTCGACGGCCTGGACGCCGTCGGCGGCCTCGCCGACCACCTCCATGTCCGACTGGGCGCCAATGATCATGCCGAAGCCGGTCCGGACCATGGCCTGGTCGTCGGCGATCAGCACCCGGATCACCGCGTCACCGCCACGCGGAGCGGGAACGCCGCGTCGAGCACCCAGCCACCGGCGACGCCGGGCCCTGCGGTGATCGTGCCGCCGAGGGCGCGTACCCGCTCGGTGAGGCCGATCAGGCCGAAGCCGTGCCCCCGGGCCGGCGCGGTGCGCGGCGACGCGCCGTCGTCGGCTACCCGGACCAGCAACCAGTCGGGGGTACGCCGCACCGCCACGTCCACGGACCGCGCGTCCGGCGCGTGCTGGCGGGTGTTGGTCAGCCCTTCCATCACCACCCGGTACGCCGACGTGGACACCTCCACCGGCAGTCCGTTCAGGTCGCCGTCGATTTGCAGTCGTGCCGGCGCGTTCGCCGCGCCGTTGAACCCGGTCAGCAGCGGCTCCAGTTCGGTCACCCCGGCCAGTGGAGCCAGCGGCGCGTCCGGCGGGGCGTCCGGGTTGCGCAGGATGCCGACCATCCGCCGCATCGACGCCATCGTCTCCGCGCCGGCCCGCTCGATCTGTTCCAGGGCGACGATCACCCGTTGCGGGTCCTGCTCGGCGACGAACCGGGCACCCTGTGCCTGGACCACGATGCCGGTGACGTGGTGGGCGATGAAGTCGTGCAGGTCCCGGGCGAACTCGGCACGTTGCTCGGCCCGGACCAGCGCGATGGCCCGCTCCCGACCGGCGGCCACGATGCGCAGGTAGAGCCCCACCCCGGCGGCGCCGGCCGCGGCGAGCACCTGGAGCAGACCGAAGATCACCAGCAGGCTCTCGGTGCCGACGCGCAGCGGCATCGCGGCGACGGCGAGCCCGGCGGCCACCGCGGCCCACGGGGCGAGCCGCGGCGCGCCCCAGCGGGCCACCACGAAGACCACCCCGATCAGCCCTGCCGACTCGGCGAGCCCCCAAGTGCGGGCGAGCAGGATGCCGCCGCCTCCGGAGAGGAGCACCACCCCTGCGGTCACGGCCAGTGAGGCGGTGGCGAGTGCCAGCGCGGCCAGCGGCAGCCGGCGGGAGCCCAGCCGGTGCACCGGCAGCCACAGCGGCACCGTCGCCACCGCCAACCCCATCGGCACCAGCAGGAGCAGAAGAGTGCCGATGCCGGAGTTATCCGCCGTGCTGGCCGCGAAGTCGAAAAGGGCGAGCAGGCCGAAGGCCACCAGCCCGGCTGCTTGGGCCAGGCGTACCCACAGACGTCGAAGATCCGGCGTGCTCATGGTGACCCAGCGTAGCCAGCTGGGTGGAGGTGGCGGATCGGCCAAAAGGCAGACCCGGCACCGGCGATACCCGGCCCCGGGCCGATGCGCGCACCCGCCGGTGGCGGCGACGCTGTGCCGGTCACCACGCAGCCACTGGAGGAACGATGACAACCCACGCCCCGCCGGAGACCAGCCACGCCGCGGTCGCCGCGGTCGACCTGGTGAAGGTGTACGGCAGCGGCGACACCGCCGTCCGTGCCCTGGACGGGGTCTCGGTCGGCTTCGGCCGGGCCGAGTTCACCGCGATCATGGGCTCGTCCGGGTCCGGCAAGTCGACACTGATGCACTGCCTCGCCGGCCTCGACACTGCCACCTCCGGTCGCGTCCTGCTCGGCGGCACGGAGCTGACCGGTCAGTCGGACCGGACGCTGACGCGGGTACGCCGGGAGCGGATCGGGTTCGTCTTCCAGTCCTTCAACCTGCTGCCGCAGCTCACCGCCGCGCAGAACATCACGCTGCCGCTGGACCTCGCCGGTCGGCAGCCCGACGCGGAACTGCTCGCGCACCTGGTGCGGGTGCTGGGCCTCGGCGACCGCTTGAACCACCGGCCCAGCGAGCTGTCCGGCGGCCAGCAGCAGCGGGTGGCGCTGGCGCGGGCGCTGGTGGCACGGCCCGAGGTGGTCTTCGCCGACGAGCCGACCGGCAACCTCGACTCCCGCTCCGGGGCGGAGGTGCTCACCATCCTGCGCGACTCGGTACGCGACCTGGGCCAGACCGTCGTCATGGTCACCCACGACCCGATCGCCGCCGCGTACGCCGACCGGGTGGTGCTGCTCGCCGACGGGCGGCTGGCCGGCGAGATCGACAAGCCGAACCAGGTGTCGGTCACCGACGCCCTGCGTGACCTGGCGGCCCGCCGATGAGGGCGACGGTGCTGCGTACCCAGACGACCGCCGCGGCCCGGCGGCCCGGCCGGCTGATCCTCACCGGCCTGGCGATCCTGGTCGCGTCGTTCGTTGTGTTCGGCACCGTGCTGGTGCAGCAGATCACCGAACGGACCGTGCGGGACAACCTCAGCGGCACCCCGGCCGTCACCGACCTGGTGATCGGCAGCGTCGACGTGCCGCCACCCGCAGTGGCCGACGTGCGGCAGATCCGAGCCGTGCCCGGGGTGGCCGAGGCGGTGGCCCGGGTCTCGACGGGGGTCTCCATCGGCGAGGGGTACCTCAACCTCCAGTCCGATGCGGGTACCGGCCCGCTGAGCACGGTCCGGGTGATCGAGGGCAGCTACCCGGATCAGCCCGGCGAGATCGCGATCACGCCGCGTACCGCCGAACGGCTCGGGCTCTCGGTCGGCACCACCACCAGCGGCACCGGCGGTGAACTCACCACGCCCGCCCCGCTCACAGTGACCGGCCTGGTGGAGAGCGGCGTCGACGCCGGCTACGACGCGTACGCCCCGGACAGCGCCGTGATCGCCTGGGCGCGCCTGACGACTGTGGAGCGCGTCGACGTGCGGGTGGCCTCCGGCACCTCGACCGACGCGGTCCGCCAACGGGTGACAGCAGCGGTCGCCGGCCAGCCGATCCGCTCCGGCGCCGAGGTGCGCGAGGCCGAGGCCCAGGCGGCGGCCCAACAGGTCGGGAGACTCTTCATCCTGGTCGGCATGTTCGTCTCCATCGCTGTCGTCGCTGCCGCGCTGGTGGTCACCTCGACCTTCCGCATCGTCTTCGCGCAGCGGATGCGGCAGCTCGCGCTGCTGCGGGCGGTCGGCGCGAGTCGGGCCACCCTGGTGGGGGCCCTGACCGCCGAGGGAGCCCTGACCGGGCTGGTCGCCGGCGTCGTCGGGGTCGCCAGCGCCCTCACTCTCGGGTACGCGCTGCCGGCGATCCTGCGCGCCACCGGCCACGAGGTCTCCTCGCCGGGCCTGCCACTGGCGGAGGCGGTCACCGTGGTGATCGGTGCCGTCGTAATCACCGTGCTGGCCGTGCTGGCACCGGCGCTGTCGGCCGCCCGGGTCTCCCCACTGGAGGCACTGCGGGCGGCGAGCACCACCGCCGGCCGCCGCGGCATCGGCGTGCTGCGTCTGGTCTTCGGGCTGCTCCTGGCCGTCGGCGCGATCCTGGCGGCGGTCGGGACGATCAGCCAGTTGCCGAAGCCGGAGCAGTCGGACTACGACCCGTCGATGCCACTGTTCCTGCTGGTCGGGTCCGGCGCGTTGGCGTTCTTCGCGCTGGTGGCCCTCGGCCCGCTGCTGGTGCGCCCGGTCCTGGCCGTGGTGGGTTGGCCGCTGCGTCAGCTCGGGCCGCTCGGGCGGATGTCGGTCGGCGGGATCGGCGGGACGCCGCGCCGCGCCGCCGCGGTCTCCGTCGTGGTCGCGCTGGGCGTGACCCTGATCTCCGGGGTGGTCATCGGCGGCGCGTCGCTGCAGATCCTCGCCGACCGCGAGATGGCGCTCTCGGCCCCCACCGACTTCGAGGTCACCAGCAACGGTGGGACGCTCCCGCCGGCCGTCGTGACCCGGGCCGAGGCGGCACACGGCGCGCTGGCGAGGGTGGTGCCGTACCGGATGGTCGGCGACGCCACGCTGCTGCGCGGCGCGGACAAGCTGGGCGACGTCGAGTCCGGTTATCCGACGAGCGACCTGAACCTGGCCGCGCTGCCGAGCACCGGCGCCCTGGACGTGGCCCAGGGCAGCCTGACCGATCGTGGCCCCGGCCGGATCGTGCTCAACAGCTGGGTCGCGCGGGACGCGGGTCTGCGGGCCGGCGACGCTGTCACGCTCGCCGTCGCCACCGGCAGTGTCGACGTGCGGGTGGCCGCGGTCCTGCCCGGTGACGGGCCGCTACACGCGGGCATCCTCGCCGATCCGGCCGACCTGGACCGGCTCGGTGTGCCGGCCGCGTACAGCGGTCTGCTGGCCGACGCGGCCGGCGCCGGCGAGGACGGTCGTACCGCCGGCGTGCGGGCGCTGCGGCAGGCGATCGGTGGCAGCGACGGGGTGGGCCTCGCGGTGCTCGCCGACGAACGGGACCGCAACGACGCGTTGGTGCGCACCCTGGTCTGGATTGCTGTCGGTCTGGTCAGCCTGACCGTGCTGATCGCTGTGGTCGGCGTGGGCTCCACGACCGCGCTCTCGGTGGTGGAGCGGGTACGCGAGTCCGGGTTGCTCCGGGCGATCGGGCTGTCCCGGACCGGTCTGCGCACCATGCTGACCGTCGAGTCCGGCCTGTACGGGGTGATCGGCGCGACCATCGGCCTGGTGCTCGGCATTCCGTACGCCTGGTTGGCGGTCCAGACCCTCGGGATCGAGGCTCCGCTGACCGCGCCGCTGCTGCCGCTGGCGGGGCTCTTCGTGGTGCTGGTTGGGCTGACCGCGCTGGCCGGGGTGCTACCGGCCCGTCGGGCGTCGCGGGTCAGCCCGGTGGAGGCGCTGGGGGCGGACAACTGAGCACCGTCGTGGGGTGGCACCGCATCGTGGCGCCACCCCACGACGGCTTGGTCAGTTGGGGTTGTTGGCGTGGGTCAGCGTCTCCCAGGCGACGAAGAGGTTGTTGGTGCCGGCCGGGCGTTGTTGCAGCGTGAGGGTCTGGGTGTTGGTCATGACGTTGCCCAGCCGGGTGCTCATCGCGTTGAAGCCGACCTCGGTGATCGGCCCGAGGCCCCGGGTGAGGCTGCCGCCGCAGAGCCACGAGGGTGGCGCCTCGCCGAGCTGGTAGCGCGAGTGGAAGCCGAGCGCCTGACGCAGCCGCTCACCGACCTGTGGGTGCAGGTCCCGTCCCTGGATCCGTGAGGTCTCCGCGACGTGCGAGATGGCGGAGATCCCGTACCCGGTGTGGACGAAGTCGCGGCAGGTCTCCTGGGCGAGGCCGGCGACGAAGGTGGACTGGCCCTGCCAGTAGCCGATGATCTCCGCGCTGGTGTCCAGGCCGCTGCCGGGCATCGTATACGGCAGCGCGCCGTCGCTGGGCAGGTAGACGAAGGCACGGGTGCGGTTGAGGAAGCGGCTGACCGCCGCGTCGTAGGCGGACCGGTCCTCCAGGAAGACCGAGATGCCGACGGCGGCCTCCATCATCGTCAGTTCCCAGTTGCCATTGCTGTTCGACCCGTTGCGCACCACCGGCAGGTAGACGTTGCGCAGCATGGTGGCGAAGCGGTTGGCGTTGGGCCAACTCGTGTACGTGTACTTGATGATCTCGGCGGCCCGGGGCCAGACCGAGGCGGCCCAGCCGGTCTGCAGTGGGGCGTTGCTGCCGGTGTGGGCGGTGATGGTGGCCGACCACGCGTCCATGATCTGGATCGACTTCTGCGCGTACCGGGCGTCACCGGTGACGTACCAGGCGAGCGCGTCGGTATACGCGGCGATCGCGTCCTCCCGCTCGTCGGTGCAGCCGTTGTTCGGGTTGGAGTAGGAACCGCACTCGACCACCGAACGGGGCGCCGGGGTGCGCGACAGGGAGGCGTACCGGCTGCCCATCATCTGGTTGTAGGCCGCCGCCCACGGCTGCGCGCCGGCCTGTACCCGGCCACGGACGAAGTCGAGCTGGCCTCGGCTGACCAGCACGCCCGGGTGGGTGAAACCACCGGAGGGCGGCGGTGTGGTGCCGCCGCCGGTGGGCAGTGCCCAGGTCTGGTTGGCGGTGCCGGTGCAGCTCCAGATCTGCAGCGGGGTGCCGTCGGCCGAGCTGGGGCCGGTCGCGTCGAGGCACTTGCCCGAGGTCGGGTTGACCAGTTGCCCGGCGCTGGGCGACCACTGCTGTGCTCCGGTGCCGTTGCAGTCGTAGATCTGCACCCGGGCGCCGTTGGCAGTGCTGGCGGCGGCGATGTCCAGGCACCTGCCCAGCGCGCGGATCGTGCCGTCGTCGGCCACCGTCCACTGTTGTGCCGTGGAGCCGTTGCAGGTGAAGAGCTGCACCGGTGTGTTGTTGGCAGGGTTCGCGGCGGCCACGTCGACGCACTTGCCGCCGTACCCGGTGATGGCGCCCGTCGCGGCCGCCGCCGCGGCCGCCGCCGCGGGCGATGCGCCGACGATCAGGCCGGTCGGTACGGCGAGCAGGGCCGCGGCGAGCGCGGAGGTCAGTCTGATGCGGGGGCGGCGGGGCAGGAGCCCGGCCGATCGTCGCGCCATGTGGGGGGTCCTTCCGGGCGGCGAAACAACTGTAAAGTGTGTTAATCATTACAGTCATACACACCGATATCAATGTCTTCGTCGCCACGGATGCCGTTACGGGTGCATGGACGCACCCTTGAGCACCTTGTCCACCACGTTGCGCGGCGCATGCAGCGCCAGGCCCACCAGGTCGAGCTTCTCCCGTCCGACCGCCTGCACAGCGGCGCGGTTGTCCCGGTCGTTGCCGGTGGCGAACAGCTCGGACGTGAAGATCGCCAGCCGCAGGCCACGGGCCAGGGCGCGCGAGTGCGCACCGGCCACCGTCGCCCGGTCCCCGGCGAAGACCAGCACCGGCTGGCCGAACATCGGCAGGTAGCTGGTGCCGTCCGCGTCGCAATACTCCTCGCCGACCAGCTCCGGCAGCGTGCTCGCGATGCCGCTGACCAGGAAGGCCGTGACGTTCAGCCGTTGCCAGCTCGCCAGGTCGTTGCGGAGCAGTACGGCGATCTTGGTGGGAAAGCGGATCGGTTCGGTCATGCCGTCGAGCCTGCCCGCCCCGACGCCTGTCGGTCTTGTACGTTCTTAGCGTGGCCACCCGCCCGGCGGGCTCGCACGTCAGCGCGTGGCGACCCGCGGTAGCCGGGATCGCCGAGGTCTTCCACGCCCACTTCGTCGACCACGCCTACCCCCGGCACATCCACGACGTGTGGACGCTGTTGATCGTCGACGACGGCGCGGTCCGCTTCGACCTGGACCGGCACCGGCACGGCGCGCTGCGCACGTCGGTCACCCTCCTGCCGCCGTACGTGCCGCACGACGGCAGCTCCGCCACACCGGACGGCTTCCGCAAGCGGGTCCTGTACCTCGACACCTCGGCGCTCGACGCCGAGCTGGTCGGCCGGGCCGTCGACGAACCGGACCTGGCCGATCCGCAGCTGCGCGACCGGATTCACCACCTGCACCAGGTGCTCGCCACACCCGGCGACGAGTTCGAGGCCGAGAGCCGGCTGGCGTTCATCCTGGACCGGCTCCGCCGTCAGCTCCGCCAGCGCTCCCCGGCAGGTGTCCTGCCTCCTGGACGCGGCCTCGCTGTGCGACTACGGGAGCTGCTCGACGCCCGGACCGTCGAGGGCGTCACGCTGGGGGAGGCGGCGGAGCTGCTGCACGCCCACCCGACCCACCTGGTCCGGACGTTCACCCAGGCGCACGGTGTGCCACCGCACTCGTACCTGACCGGCCGTCGGGTCGAGCTGGCGCGTCGCCTGCTCCTCGCCGGGCAGCGGCCCGTCGAGACCGCCGTCGCGGCCGGGTTCTTCGACCAGGCGCACCTGACCCGCCACTTCCGGCGCTACCTGGGCGTCAGCCCGGCCCGCTATCCCCGACCGAGCTGATCGCCGTCAGACGAGCTGACCGCCGATGACGGCGAGCAGGCGCAGCTTCTCGTCGCTCGGCGACCCGGGTACGGCGGTGAAGACCAACAGTGTCTGTGACTGGTCGGGATCCACCAGCGTCTGGCAGTGCAGCTCCAACGCCCCGACCTCCGGGTGCACGAAGTGCTTCGGTGGGCAGTAGCCGGCGGGCACCGGGTGCTCCCGCCACAGGTGCGCGAACTCCGGGCTCCTGGCCAGCAGGTCGTCGACGAGCGCGGCGGCCCGCGAGCCGCGCCCGTCGCGGGTGTACGCCGCGTGCAGGTGCGCCACGAGCAGTCGACTCTGCGTCTGGTGGTCCTGCGCCGGGTGCAGCTGCCGTGCCGTCGGGTCGGTGAACCAGCGGTGGTGCGCGCTGCGCGCCAACCCGGTGTACCGGGTCTCGTCACCGAGCAGGGCGACGGCCGGGGCGGTCTGCGCCAGGGTCTCGCCCAGGTGGTTCACCACCTGGGCCGGGGTGTCGTGCATCCGGTCGAGGATGCGCATCATTCCCGGGTTCACGTGGTCGGCCCGCACCGCGCGGCGCGGAACGGCGTGACCGGCGAGCTGGAACAGGTGGTCGCGTTCGGCGAGGGTGAGCCGCAGGCCCCGGGCCAGGGCGGCGAGCATCTGCTCCGAGGGGTGCGGTCCGCGCTGCTGCTCCAACCGGCTGTAGTAGTCGGTGGACATCCCGCTCAACGTGGCGACTTCCTCGCGCCGTAGCCCTCCGGTGCGCCGACGAGGGCCCCGGGGCAACCCGACGTCCTCGGGCTGGAGCGCCTCGCGGCGGGTGCGCAGGAAGCTGGCGAGTTGGGCGCGGTCCACGGGTGTCTCCGATCGGTGGGTGCCGGCGGGCGGACCGGCACATGGATTGCAACAGACCATCCCTGCCCCGGTGTTCCACCCCGCGCCCGGCCCCGCCCCGCCCCCGCCCCGCCCTTTGATCTCGCGATCTTGCACTTTCTGTCGAGACATAAGGGTTGTAACACCCCATGTCGGCAACCGAAACTGCAAGATCGGCGCGGGCGGGGCGGGCGGGGCGGGCGGGGCGGGCGGGGCGCGCGGGCGGGCGGGGCGGGGGCTGGTGCGGTTAGCGCTGGATGGACTTGGTTTCCAGGAACTCCTCCAGCCCGAAGCGGCCGAACTCGCGGCCGTTGCCGGAGTGCTTGTAGCCGCCGAACGGGGCGAGCGGGTTCCAGTGGCCGGCGTTCACGTCGACCTGGCCCACGCGCAGCCGCCGGGCGATCGCCAACGCGTGCTCCGGCTCACCGAAGACGCCGCTGGTCAGGCCGTACAGCGTGCCGTTGGCGATGGCCACGGCCTCCTCCTCGTCGGCGTAGGGGATGATCGTCAGCACCGGGCCGAAGATCTCCTCCTGGGCGATCGCGGAGGCCGGGTCGACGTCGGCGAAGATCGTCGGCTGGACGTAGGCCCCGACGGTCAGCCCCTCGGGCCGCTGCGGGCCGCCGAACACGAGCCGGGCGCCGTCGGCGATGCCCCGCTCGATGTAGCCGACGACCTTCTGCCGGTGGGTCTCGGACGCCATCGGGCCGATCCGGGTGGCCTCGTCGCCCGGGTCGCCGACGGTGTACTGCTTCGCGGCCTCGACGGCCAACGCCACGACCTCGTCCTGGCGGGAGGCGGGTACCAGCATCCGCGGCCACGCGCCGCAGACCTGACCGCCGTTGCTGAACGCCATCATGAGACCCCGCTCGACAGCGGCGGGCAGGTCGGCGTCGTCGAGGATGATGTTCGCGCCCTTGCCGCCCAGCTCCAGCGCGACCCGCTTGACGGTCGCCGCGGCGACCGCGGAGATCCGCTGCCCGGCCCGGGTGGAGCCGGTGAAGGAGATCATGTCGATGTCCGGGTGGGCGGAGATCGCCTCGCCGACGGTCGCGCCGGTGCCGTAGACGACGTTGAAGACACCCGCCGGTACGCCGGCCTCGGCGGCGGCCTCGGCGAGGACGCGCGCGGTCAGCGGGGCGTTCTCGGACGGCTTGAAGACCATCGTGTTGCCAGCGAGCAGGGCCGGCGCCAGCTTGGAGACGATCTGCTGGAGCGGGAAGTTCCACGGCGTGATCGCGCCGACGACACCGATCGGCTCGCGGACGATCAGCGAGTTGCCGACCTCCTCGGTCCAGGCGAAGTCGTCGGCCAGGCCGGCGACGGACTCGACCACGGCGGCCGGGAACGCGACCTGGGCGGTCCGGGACATACCGATCGGAGAGCCCATCTCGGCGGTGATCGCCTGAGCGATCTCCTCCGTGCGGGCGGCGAGGCCGGCGCCGAGGCGGCGCAGCACGTCCGCCCGGTGCTGCGGGGTGGTCGCCGACCAGGCCGGGAAGGCGGCTCGGGCGGCGGCGACGGCGCTGTCGACGTCGGCGGCGGTGCCGGCCGGGGTCTCGGCGACGACCTCGCCGGTGGCCGGGTTCACGACGGGAAGGGTGCCGGCGGAGCCGGTGACGGTCTCGCCACCGATCCAGTGGCCGGCGACGGTGTAGGTGGAAGGTGTCATGGACCGACCGTCGCACCGCCGCCGAACCCCAACCAGGTGCGGTTTATCCACGGTTCCGCGATCCCTGGCTGGGGCTCGGCCCCCTCAGAGCGCGAGGACGATCCGGCCGGCGGTGGTGCCGGCGTCCTGTCGGGCCCAGGCCTCCGCGATGGCGTCGAACGGCACTATCTCGTGGTCGACGGTGAGCCGGCCGGCCGCCGCGTGCCCGGCCACCACTGTCAGCGCGGCGGCCCGCTCGGCGGTCGACAACCCGTTGTTGGTGTAGCCGATCATCCGCAACGCGCCGCTGCGCAGCACGGCGGACTCGATGGGTGCTGTCGCGCCGGCCGCGCTACCCAGGTTGACCAATCGCCCACCCGGGCGCAGCACCCGCAACGCCGCCGCGGCCGGGACACCGAAGACCGGGTCGAGGACGAGGTCGACCGGCCCGTCGGCGGCGTGGCGCAGCCGGTCGGCCATCGACGCGACATCGTCGTCGGGGAGCAGCGGGACCGCGACGGCGGCGCCGAGTTCCTCGGCGCGGGCCCGCGCCGCGGCCGACCGGGCCACGGCGATGACCCGGCGGGCGCCACCGAGCAGGGCGAGCTGGACGGCGGCCTGACCGACCACACCCCCGGCGCCGAGCACGATGACCTGTTCGCCGGCCGCGAGGCCGCCGGCGTGGGTCAGCGCCGCGTGCGCGGCGACAGCGGAGAGGCCGAGGGCCGCGAGCAGGGTCAGTGGTACGCCGGCCGGCAGCGCCACCACGTCGACGGTGGGCACTGTGACGGTGGTCGCCATGCTGCCGTCGACACCGGAGCGCATCCCGGCCGACGTGCCGAACCAGACCGCGGTGCCGTCGGCGAGCCGACCGACCCCCTGCACACCCGGCACGTACGGGGTGCTCGGCGGTCCGAAGTAGCTGGTGCCGCTGGCGCAGAGCACGTCCAGCGGGGTGATCGGCACGGCGTCGACGGTGACCGCCACCGCACCGTCGGCCGGTACGGGCACCGGCCGCTCGGCGATCGTCGGTGCGGCGCCGCAGGTGGTGAGCACAGCCGCGCGGATCACGTCGCGATGTCCGGGTAGGGCATCGAGAAGTGGGCCAGTCGCGCGCCGTAGGACTTCTGGTATTCCAGCGGCTGCGTGTTGTCCCGCTCGAAGAGGGCAATGAAGAGGGTCAGGGTGAGGAACGGGTGCGCGCCCAACTCGAAGAGCTTCACGTGGTCGTGGGTGGCCAACGCCTCGCGCTCCACGTCGTCGAAGCGCAACCAGGTGCTCGCCTCGCCGGTGTGGCAGTTCAGCACCGTGTTGGCGCACTCGGCCTCCCACCAGGCGACCAGCTCACGCGGCTCGCTGCGGTAGCGCTCGACCAGTTCCGGGTCCCGGTCGACCATGAAGAGGAACTTGTTCAGCAGATACTTGCTCATGCTGGCGCTCCGTTCGGGTACCAGGTGAAGTACGCCTCCATGGTGTGGAACAGATCGAGCGTGTCCACGTAGTCGGCCTTCACGCCGGCGCCGGCCACGCCCATCATCAGCATGAAGTCCATGAAGCCGTGGGTGGCGTTGCCCGGCGAGTGCAGGCTGTCCAGGGTGACCTCGCGCAGGCACTCGTCCAGGTCGCCGTTGGCGATCCACTCGACGGCCCGCTGGTCGAACTCCGGGTCCGGGCCGTGCGGGCCGAACTGCCGGGGGCCGCCCAGCTCCAGTGAGAGGTGGCCGGTGCCGATGACCGCCACCCGCAGGTGCGACGGCCACGACTCGACGATGTCGCGGATGCTCTGGCCGAGCTGGACGAAGCGCTTCGGCTGCGGCAGCGGCGGCGCGAAGATGTTGGTGTAGATCGGCACGATCGGCAGGTCGGCCTCGGGCCGCAGCGTGATGATCGGGCAGGTGATGCTGTGGTCGATGCGCAGCTCGTTGCTGAACGCGAGGTCGAAGCCGGCGTCGAGCCCGGCCCGCAGGATGTGCCCGGACAGGTCCTCCTGGCCCTTGAGCAGCATCCGGGGCAGCCCGAACTCGCGCTCCTCGTTGTACCAGTTGGCGTCGTAGTGGGGCGCCTTGCCGACCAGGAACTGTGGCATGTTGTCCAGCCAGAGTTGGTGGAAGTGGTCGGAGCCGACCATCACCAGCACGTCGGGCCGGGCTCGGGTCAACGTCTCCCGGAACGCCAGGATCTTGCGGGTCCACTCGTCGGCGAACGGTGGCCGATCCTCGCCGGTCGCGGTGCTGGCCCGGTAGTAGAAGGGGTGGTGGGTGGAGGCGATGACCGCGACGATGGAGGCCATTCCCGCTCCTTTCGGGGGTGGAAGAGCAGATCAGGGTTCGTAGACGGCGTTGCGGTCGACGGTGCGGTAGATGTCCATGCCGAGCGGTCGCCGTCGCTCCTCGGCGAGGTGCCCGAGCAGCCCCGCCGCGCGGGCCAGCAGGGCGAAACCGCGCAGCATCTCGACCGGGAGCCCGAGGTCGGCGAGGGCCGCCCCGCAGACTCCGGCGCCGTTGAGCGGCAGGGTGCGGCCGAGCACCTGCGGGTGGACGCGTCCGATCGCCTCGAACAGCCGCAGGTGCGGGCCGTGCAGACCCTCCTCGGTGGCGATCCTGATCAGCACGGGGGTGCGTGGGTCCTGCTCCTTGTGCACGGGGTGCCCGAGCCCGGGGACCAGTCGACGCTCCCGCTTGGCCCGGGTGACCGCGTCGAGCGCCACCGCGTCGTAGTCGGTCACGTCGCCGGCCTGGGCGAGCGTGTCGGCGAGGAAGCGTCCACAGTCCTCGGTGACACCGAGAAAGCGGGAGCCGCCGCCGAGCAGGCCGGCGGCGAGCGCGCCCTGCAACGACTCGGGCGCGGACAGGTACGTCAGCCGGGCGGCGATCGCCGTCGGGGTGAAGCCGTGGTCGGCGAGGGCCACCAGCACCGCCTCGAAGACCCGTACCTCACCCGGGGTGGGGCGGCGGCCGGCGACCAGCCAGTACGCCAGCTCGCCGAAGCCCACAGTGCCCATGAGGTCGGCGGCCAGGTCCTGCCCGAGCAGGGAGATGGTGGTCGGGTCGGAGGTGCCGATCCCGGTGGGGAAGCTCAGTTCTTCAGCCACGCGCGGATCTCCTCGCCGTGTTCGTCGAGCCCCGGCGGCGGCAGCTCGTACCGGGCCGGGGTGTCGGAGAAGGTGATGGGGTTGCGGACACCGGGCACGTCTCCGACGGTGACGACCGGGTCGAGGCCCAGCTCCTCGGCGAGCGCCACACCACCGTCGATGGTGTTGATCGGCGCGCACGGGACGCCGGCGGCGAGCAGGTCCCGGAACCACTCGTCAGTGGTCCGCTTGGCGAGGCGTTCGACGAGCAGCGGCCGCAGTTGTTCCCGGTTGGCCGTGCGGTCCTGGTTGCGGCCGAAGCGCCTGTCGTCCGGCAGGCCGGGCAGGTCGAGCACCTGGCAGAGCTTGCGGAACTGCCCGTCGTTGCCGGCGATGACGATCAGGTCGCCGTCCGCGGTGGGCAGTGGCTCGTACGGGAAGAGGCTGGGGTGCGCGTTGCCCATCCGGAACGGGACGGTGCCGCCCGCGACGTAGCCGCTGGAGTGGTTGACCAACCCGGACAGCGCCGAGCTGAGCAGGTTGACCTCGACGTGCTGGCCTCGTCCGGTCTCGCCACGGTGGTGCAGCGCGGCGAGGATGCCGATGCTGGCGTGCAGCCCGGCCATCACGTCGAAGACGGAGATGCCGGCCCGGTACGGCGATCCGTCCGGGTCGCCGGTGAGGCTCATCAGGCCCGAGATCGCCTGCACCATGAGGTCGTAGCCGGGGAAGTCCTTACCGGCGCCGGTGCCGAAGCCGCTGATGCTCGCGTACACGATCGTGTCGTTGTTCGCGGTGACGGTGTCGTAGTCGAGGCCGAACCGGGCGAGGCCACCGGGCCGGAAGTTCTCGATCAGCACGTCGGCGCGGCGGGCCAACTCCTGCGCGGCGGCCAGGTCGTCGGGTTTCCTGAGGTCCAGGGCGACCGACCGCTTGTTGCGGTTGATGCCGAGGTAGTACGTCGAGACCCCGTCGCGGGTGGGCGGCATCCAGGTGCGGGTGTCGTCGCCACCGGGGCTCTCCACTTTGATCACCTGGGCGCCCAGGTCGGCCAGGAGCATCGTCGCGTACGGCCCGGCGAGGATCCGGGAGAAGTCCGCGACGAGCAGGCCGGCCAGTGGGCCTGTCGAATGCTGCACCATGTTTCCGCCCGTTCTGCGGACACCTGTCCGCCGGGACAGCATGCGACGCCGCACGGTGCGTGTCAACGGTGTGTTCGTCGATCGGGACCACCCTCTTGACACGCTTCGTGACCGGGACCACACTTGCGCCACTCGGGCTGGCCGCACAGCGGACAACGGTCCGGATTCCCCTCGTACTCCGAAAGGAATGGGTGGCGAATGAGCGCAACCGACCGGCCGGTGGTCTTCCGTAACGGCCTGGTTCTCACCATGGACGACGCGCGCACGGTGCTGCCCGGCGCCGACGTGCTGGTCGTCGGCGGCCGGATCGCGCAGGTCGGCGTCGGCCTCACCGCACCCGACGACGCCCTGGAGATCGACGCCACCGACGGCATCCTCATGCCCGGCATGGTCGACACCCACCGGCACCTGTGGCAGACCGCGATGCGCGGGTACGGCGCCGACTGGACCCTGACCCAGTACTTCGTCTGGTACTACCTCGAGTCGGGCAAGCTGTTCCGGCCCGAGGACGTCTACGCCGGCAACCTGCTCGGCGCGATCGAGGCGATCGACGCCGGCGTCACCACCACTGTCGACTGGTCGCACGGGTTGCAGACACCCGAGCACGCCGACGCCGCCGTGGACGCCCTGGAGGCGGTCGACGGACGGTTCGTGCTCGCCTACGGCAACATCCAGCAGGGGCCGTGGGAGTGGGCCACTTCGCCGGAGTTCCGCGACTTCCACCGCCGCCGCATCGACGGTGGCAAGCTGGCCGGCTTCCAGTTGGCGTTCGACGTCACCGGTGACCCCGCCTTCCCGGAACGGGCCGCGTTCGAGGTGGCCCGGGAACTGGGCGTCGCGGTGACCACCCACGCGGGCGTGTGGGGCGCCACCAACGACGACGGCATCCGGCTGATGCACGAGAACGGGTTCATGAACCCGTCCACCGTGTACGTGCACGCGGCGACGCTCACCCAGGACTCGTACAACCGGATCGCCGCGACCGGCGGCTCGGTCTCCGTCTCGACAGAGAGTGAGCAGAGCGCCGGCCAGGGTTACCCACCCACCTGGCAGTTGCGCCACCACGACATCCCGGTGTCACTGTCGATGGACACCAGCGTGTGGTGGAGCGGCGACCTCTTCTCCGCCATGCGGAGCACGCTCGGCGCGGACCGCTCCCGGGAGCACCTGGAAGCGCACGCCAAGCAGGAGACCATCACCCACTGCCACCTGCGCGCCGAGCAGGTCGTCGAGTGGGCCACCCGAGGCGGCGCCCGTGCGCTCGGCATGGACGCCACCATCGGCGCGATCACCCCCGGCCGTCAGGCCGACGTCGTCCTGATCAAGAACGACGCCTCGCCGGCGATGTTCCCGATCCTGAACCCGCACGGTCACGTCGTCTTCCAGGCCCAGCGTGCCGACGTGCACACGGTGCTGGTGGGCGGCCGGGTCGTGAAGCGCGACGGCCGCCTCGTCGGCGTCGACCTCGCCGCCGCGCGGACCAGGGTGGCCGCGACCATCGACCACCTGCGCGAGACGATGGGGGAGGAGGCGTGGCAGCGGGGAATGAACCCGGACGTCCCCGAGACCGCGATCCTGGAGAACCCGTACCAGTACACCGAGTGGGACGCCGGGTCGGCGCAATGGAAGCATTAAGGACATGAGTGACAACGGAAGGGGCGCCGGGCCCGACTTCATCGAGGCTCTCGCCCGTGGCCTCGACGTCCTGCGCTCCTTCCGTCCCGCCTGCCCCTCGATGACGCTCAGCGAACTCGCCGCCGCCACCGGCCTGGCCCGCCCCACCGTCCGGCGCATCCTCATCACGCTCGAATCGCTGGGCTACGTCCGCGCGGTCGGCCGCGGCCACACCCTCACCCCGCGCGTCCTGGAGCTGGGAATGGCGTACGTCAACGCGCTGAACATGTGGGACGTGGCCCGGCCACACATGGAGAAGCTCGTCGCGCAGACCAACGAGTCGACCTCGATGGCCCAACTCGACGGCAGCGACATCGTCTACGTCGCCCGGGTGGCCGTCCCCAAGATCGTCACGCTTGGTGTCACCATCGGCACCCGCTTTCCGGCACCCGCGACGTCGATGGGCAAGGTGCTGCTCGCGGCCCTCCCGCCGGACACGCTGGCGACCGTCCTCGCCGAGCCCAGCCGCTCCGGCATCACACCGCGCTGGCAGCCCGCGCCGGGGGACCTCGACGCCGTGCTGCGCGAGGTCCGGGCGAAGGGCTGGGCGCTCGCCGACCAGGACCTGGCACCGGGGATCAGGTCCGTTGCCACCGGCGTACGCGACGGCGACGGGCGAGTCGTCGCCGCCATCAACGTGACAGTGCACGCCGCCGAGACCTCGCTGGAGACCCTGCGCGAGGAGCACCTACCGAGGTTGCTGCGCGCGGCCGCCGACATCGGGCACGACTGGGCGCTCACCGCCGCCGTGCCGGTGGCCACGGCCTAGGGGCGTGACCTACCGATCCTGAGCTTCGCGCGTCGACCGGGACAACACGGACACCCGAGCCGATGTCATAGTGCCGCGATGAAGGCAGACCTGCACAGTTACTTGAAGGGCGGCCGCGAGTCGCTGCTGTGGAAGCTCGACGGGCTCGGCGAATACGATATTCGGCGTCCGCTGACCCCGACCGCGACCAACTTGCTCGGTCTGGTGAAGCACGCGGCGGCCATGGAGATCCTCTACTTCGGCGTCGTGTTCGGCCGACCGTTCGAGCAGAAGCTGCCATATGTCGGCGACGGGGCGGAGACCAATGCCGACATGTGGGCGAGCGCGGATGAGACCCGCGAGGAGATCGTCGCACTGTACGGTCGCGCGATCGCCCACGCCGACACGACAATCGATGCCCTTGCCCTGGATGAGGTAGGCCACGTGCCGTGGTGGGGCGATGCAGCGGTCACGTTGCACCACGTCCTGGTCCACGTCATCGCGGAAACCCAACGGCACGCCGGCCACGCCGACATCGTGCGTGAACTCATCGACGGCACGGCCGGGCTGCTGCCCAGCAACGACAACCTGCCCCACGTGGACGAGTCATGGTGGCTGGACCACCGCCAGCGAGTGGAGCAGGCTGCCCTCGACGCCGGCAAGGGCAGCAGCTAGGCCCTGTTTCATAGGTTTGTTGCCGCGGTCGTGTCTTGGAGCTGGCGTTAGTCTGGGGTGTGGCTGATGATCGCGTTCGTGGGCTGGTGGCAGCGATTGCCGACGGGGTGACGGCTACCGGGGAGCAGTTGCAGGGTTTGACGCAGTCCGAGATCGACGAGATCGAACATGATCAGGCGGTGCCGCTCGTCCAGAGCTACCGGCGGTTCTTGGAGTTGGTGGGGCGCGGCGCCGGGCACTTTTTGCAGGGCAGTGATGTTTTCTACCCGTCGGTGCTGGGTTTGGGTCAGGCCGCTCGTGAGTTGTTGGAGGAGAACCGGGTCCCGTTCGTGTGGACCTCCGAGGATCGGGTGATCCTGATGCATCAGGGCTACCAGTTCGACTTCCTTCGGGGTGCGGGCCCGAATCCCGAGGTCTGGTCCTACAGCGAAGGCACGACAGTTGGCGTGCCGGTCATCAGCTACTCCTGCTTCACCGACTGGCTGCAGGCGCAGGTCGAGCAGCAGACCGAGGCATGGGCTCGACTCGTACCCCGGTACGAAGCCGAAAAGGCGAAGCCGCCAGGAGAGCGACGACTGTTCTTCGGTCGGGTGAACCCGGATGGCAGCATCACCGAAGGGCTGTAGTCCGCTGTTCAAAGCCATTCGTTGATGGCCACGATGTGGAGTGTGGCCAGGTACCGGACGGCGAGCTTGTCGTACCTGGTGGCCACAGCCCGGTGCCGTTTGAGTCTGTTGATGCCGCACTCGACCGCGTGGCGCCGTTTGTAGATCTCCGGTTCGGAGGTTGGTGGCCGGCCGCCCTTGGACCCCTTCTTCCGCCGGTTGTCCGCCTGATCGACCTTGATCGGGAGGGTGGCTGGGATGCCACGGCGGCGTAGGTGCTCGCGGTTTGCGCGTGAGCTGTGTGCCTTGTCAGCCAGCACCCGATCAGGTTGGGTACGCGGGCGGCCACCGTCCGGGCGTGGTACCCGGATACCGGCCAGGACACGGGTGAACTGAGGGCTGTCACCGCGTTGTCCGGCGGTCAACAGCATCGACAGCGGCTTCTGGCCCCGCTCGCAGGCCAGGTGCAGCTTGGTGGTCCACCCGCCCCGCGAACGGCCCAACGCGTGATCGGCCGGCTCGGGTGCACCGACCCCGTCGTTCTGCGCGTCGGGGTCGGTGCGGGCACCGGCTGCGTGCTGATGAGCCCGAGCGATGGTGGAATCGACCGTCACGCCCCAGGTGATCAACCCACCAGCGTCCGCACGCGTCTGCAGCCCGGTCACGATATGCGCCCAGACTCCCGCGCGTTGCCAACGGCGGAACAGCCCGTACACCGTCTGCCAGGGTCCGTAACACTCGGGCACATCCCGCCACGGTGCACCCGCCCGCACTCGCCACCGAATCCCGTCAATGAGCTGCCGCTTACTCCACTTCGACGGCCGGCCCGGCTTGCGCCCCTTGGGCAGCAACGGCTCCAGCACCGCCCAGTGCGCGTCGGTCAGGTCGAACCGCCTCGTCACCGCTACCCTGGCCGCGAGTTCTCCGTGCTGATGGTCTTCTTGGTCGATGAACCATCTACCGGAGACCTCGCTCATAACGATCACCGACACGCTGGCAGCTTCCACCAAACCGCCTGATCAGACCCTATGAAAGACGGCCTAGTTCTCTGCCGGCCTGCCGCCTGGGCCGGCCTGCCGCCTGGGCCGGCCTGCCGCGGATCGATCATGATGACTGAAAGTGTCGTACAGCTGTACTAGGTTCGGGTCGTGGTCGAAGAGTTGACGCAGGCAGAGGGCGCCATCGCGGCCTGCGCCGATACGCCCACGTGGGCACGACCCGAGGACGAGTTGATCGCCGCACTCGACACCGCTCACCGCATCGAGCAGCGGCTCGCGGCGGTGAAACTGGCTCTGATCCGTGAGCTCGACGGCCGAGGCGTCCCCACCGCGCAGGGCGCCTCCTCCACTGCGGTCTGGCTCCGCGAACGGTTACGCCTCACCATCCCGGCCGCCCGCCGCCTCGTCGACCTCGCCGAGGTTCTGGACACCGGCAACCCTGGGGTACGCCACGCACTGGCCGATGGCCACATCGCCGTCGATCAGGCCCGGGTCATCGCCGACACGGTCGACAGCGTGCAGACCGCCGCCGGTCCCGAGGTCGCCGACAAGGCCCTCGGCGTGCTCGTCGAGTGGGCCGGGCAGTTCGATCCCACCCTCTTACGCAAACTCAGCACCCGCATCCTCGACCACGTCGCACCCGACATCGCCGACGCCGCCGCCCAAGCAGCCCTGGACGCCGAGGCCCGCCGTGCCGCCCGCGACCGCCACCTCACCCTCTCCACCCTCAGCGATGGCCGGCTGCGACTCACCGGCATCCTCGACACCGAGACCGCTGGGCTGCTCCGTGCCGCCATCGACCCGCTCAGCGCACCCTCGGGCCCTGACGACCAGCGCTCTCCCGGGCAACGCCGGCACGACGCTCTCAGCGACGTGTGCCGCCTCGCGCTGCGCACCGGCGAGTTGCCCGAGCACGGTGGTGATCCCGCCCAGATCGTCGTCACCACCAGCTACGACGGGTTGACCCGGCAACTCGGCAGCGGTGCCCTCGACACCGGCCTGCGCCTCACCCCCGAGGCCGTGCGCCGCCTCGCCTGCGACGCCGCCATCCTCCCCGCAGTCCTCAACGGAGCCGGCCAACCACTCGATCTTGGCCGACAACGTCGTCTCATCACCGGCTCCCTCCGGCGAGCCCTGGTGCTGCGGGATGGGGGCTGCGCCTTCCCGGGCTGCGACCGACCACCGCGCTGGTGCGACGCCCACCACATCAACCACTGGGCCGACGGCGGCGACACCAGCCTCGCCAACGCCGTCCTGCTCTGCGGCCACCACCACCGGCACCTGCACCACAGCGACTGGGCGGTGCGACTGGCAGGCGACGGCCACCCCGAGTTCGTGCCACCGGCCTGGCTCGACCCCGAACAGGTCCCCCGCCGCAACCACTACCACCGACGGACGTGAGCATCACCAGCACACACGATCACCCCGGTCAGCAGGCCGTTCGAGTGGCCAGCCCCGCACGCCCCACGGCCAGTGGGCCGATGGAGTGCCCAGGCCGGCACGGCCCCACGCCTGCGGGTCCGACGCGGAGGGAGGCGCGCAACCAGGGCCCGGCACGGCCCCATTCCCGCGCGTCCACCGACCCGGAGGGAGGCGCGCAACCAGGGCCCGGCACGGCGCCGCCGGTCAACGCCGGTCCGACCCCGCCAGGCGGACGGGACTCACCCCACTCCCGCGCGTCCACCGACCCGGAGGGAGGCGCGCAACCCAGGGCCCGGCACGCAGCTCCGCCGCGATCTCGTACCCGACTCCCTCGTTCGTGCCGGGGGCAGCGCGATTCTCGGTTCGACCTCGCCGCTGTGCCGTGGGTGGACGTGCCAACCCTCACGACGGTGATCGCTTGGCAGCCGCACAGCCGCACAGCCGCACAGCCGCACAGCCGCACAGCCGCACAGCCGCACAGCCGACCCCCCGGGCCGCACTGGGCGAAACACCTAGCTCGCGACTCTGCCGGCTGATTGCCACCCCGACGTCCGGCCACAGTCGCACGGCCGATCGGATACGCGGTCGGGCCGTCACGAAATCCGGCGGCGAACCGTCACAGCTGGCGGTTAGTCTTCCTCCGCGCGCCGTCGTCCTGGCACGTCGCGCCCCGCGCCCGGTTGGCGCGGCATCGCCGCCACCGCCCACCGTCGGCCGGCTCAATCGACTTCAGGAGAGTTAGTGACACAGCAATCCCTCGCGACATCGGACAAACTCGACGGCGCGGTGCTCAAGGTGGCGGGCGTCGTCGTCATTGGCGCGATCATGTCGATCCTCGACGTGACTGTGGTCAGCGTGGCGCTGCCCAAATTCCAGAGCGAGTTCGACGCGTCCTACGCCCGCGTCGCCTGGACCATGACCGCCTACACCCTCGCCCTCGCCACAGTGATCCCGCTCAGCGGGTGGGCGGCGGACCGGTTCGGCACCAAACGGCTCTACATGGTGGCGCTGGCCCTGTTCACTATCGGGTCGGGCCTCTGCGCCATGGCCGACACGATCGGCGAGCTGATCGGCTTCCGGGTCCTGCAGGGCCTCGGCGGCGGCATGCTCATGCCGCTGGGCATGACCATCATGACCCGGGCGGCCGGGCCGCACCGGATCGGCCGGTTGATGGCGGTCCTCGGCATCCCGATGCTGCTGGGGCCGATCGGCGGCCCGATCCTCGGCGGCTGGTTGATCGACACCGCGAGCTGGCACTGGATCTTCCTGATCAATCTGCCGATCGGCGTGATCGCCCTGATCTACGCGCAGGTCGCGCTGCCGAAGGACGCGCCCGAGCCGTCCGAGTCGTTCGACTTCGTCGGCATGCTCATGCTCTCGCCGGGTCTCGCCCTCTTCCTCTACGGCGTGTCGTCCCTGCCGGAGGCGGGCACCTTCGCCGAGGCCAAGGTCTGGGCCCCGATGCTGGTCGGCGGCGCGCTGGTGGTGGCGTTCGTGCTCTACTCGTTCAAGCCCCGGCACCCGCTGCTCGACCTGCGGCTGTTCCGCAACCGCAGCCTGACCATCGCGTCGGTGACGATGTTCGTGTTCATCATCGCGTTCATGGGCGCCGGCCTGCTGTTCCCGAGCTACTTCCTGCAGGTGCGCGGCGAGTCGACGCTTGCGGCCGGCCTGTTGATGGCGCCGCAGGGCATCGGCGCGATGATCACCATGCCGATCGCCGGCACGCTGGCCGACCGGGTGCCGATCGGGCGTACGGTCCCGTTCGCGCTGGGGCTCATCGTCGTCGGGTTCTTCGGTTTCACCCAGGTCGATCCGCAGACCTCGTACTGGCTGCTCGGTGGGTCGCTGTTCGTGATGGGTCTGGGCATGGGCGGCACGATGATGCCGATCATGACGTCGGCGCTGCGGACGTTGTCGGCCAACGACGTGGCCCGCGGCTCGACGCTGGTCAACATCCTCCAGCAGATCGGCGGCTCGGTCGGCGCCGCCGTGATGTCGGTGATCCTCACCAACGAGCTGAACGGCTCCCGGCCGATCCCCGGCCTGGTGGACGAGAGCGGCAAGCCGGTCACCGAGGCCGGGCTGGCCATCGCCGCCCAGCAGCGGCCGGAGCTGCTCCAGCAGATGCCGGTGGACCCGTCGATCATCGAGCGTGGTCTGGACTTCGCCGCCAAGTCGTTCGCGAGCACGTTCTGGGTCGCGTTCGCCCTGGTCGTGCTCACGATCATCCCGGCGGCGTTCCTGCCGCGCCGACGTCAGCCGGCGCAGCTCGACGACCCGCAGGGCGAGCAGGTCAGGACGCCCGTCGTCATCCACTGACCGCGCCCGGCCGCGCTCGGCACCCGGTGAGGTGCCGAGCGCGGCGGGTACGGCGTCAGCGCAACGGACCGTCGCCCGGTCCGTTGGGGTCCTCGACCAGGTGGATCGCCGCTTCCTCCGCGCTGGCGGCACCCGCGTCGATCCCGGCGTCCCACGCCACCGACTCGGCCTCGTCGTCCTCGCGGACGCCGTCGTCGTAGGCGACGAGACGGCCGGCGCGTGCTTCCGCCTCGTACCCCCGGCGGGTCAGCTCGTCCTCGTCGTCGCCACCCTCGGCGTACGGGTCGACATCCGGCACCTCCTGGGCGAGGTGTTGCGCCAGGGACTCGCCCGCCCGCTCCTCGGCCGGTGTGGTGCCGAACCGGTTTGCCGCCGTCCAGTGGTCCTCGGCGATGATGCCGGTGTCGAGGGGGTCGCCGACCCGGTCGTCGTCGAGGGTGTCGGAGGCGTCCAGGACTCCGTCGTCCTCGGCCACGTTCCACTCGTCGACGGAATCCATCCGTTCGGTCTGGCTCACGGCGGTCTCCTCTTCGTCACGGTGCAGCAAAGCGCTCAGCCTATGACCGTGCAACGCGCCCGTTCGCCGAGGTCTGCCCGCTGTGACGAACGGACCTCGGACGGGCGGTGCCACTGTGGGTCACCGCTTCAGCAGTTCCGCCACGGCGTCGGTGAACTCCACCGGCTGCTCGATGTGCGCGAAGTGTCCGCTTCGCTCCAGCGTCACCAGCCGCGAGTCCGGAAGCCCCGCGTGCAACTGCTCGGCCCAGCGGGGGCCACAGATGAAGTCGTACGTCCCGACGATCACCACGACGGGCACGGTGATCTCAGCGAGGTTCTCCCGCACGTCGAAGGGCGTCGGGTCCTGCGCGCCGGCCGGCGTCGCCCAGATTCGGACGGCCGCCTGGAACGGGGCGAACTCGGTCTGTCGGCCCCAGAAGTCCGCGAAGTACACCGGCAGGGCGGCGCGCAGAGCGGCCCCCAACGAGTCGTCGTCCGTCGCGCCGCCGATCTGCGCGAAGGCACCCGGGACCGCCGCCGCCTCCGGCCGGTCCGGGTGCCGCTGCGGGTAGGCGGCGAGGCCGGCCATCGCCTCGGCCCAGAACTCGGCGCCGGTGACGGGCGAGGTGTCGTACAGGGCGAGGCCGGAGATCCGGTCCGGGTGGGCCAGCGCGTAGCGCTGGACGACGAAGCCGCCGTGCGAGTGCCCGAGGAGGTACACCTGGGGTTCGTCGAGGTGTTCGACGACGGCGTGCAGGAACCGGACATAGGTGTCGAGACGGTAATCGTCGGGGTTGTCGAGTTGCCCCGACGCGCCAGTGCCCACCGGCTCGACGTAGACCATCGTGAAATGCGTCTCAAGGCTGGGCGTCCGCAGGTAGGCCCACTCGATGCCCGGCCCGCCGGAGTGCGCCACGCAGACCGGGCCGGTGCCGGCGACGTGGTAGACCTGCCGAACGCCATCCACTGTGAACGTGTGGGCACCCGGTGCGAGGGCGCTGACGTCGTGGCTGGTGAAACCCATGAACTTTCTCCCGATCCGAGACCCGCGCGGCGTCGGCCGACACGGCAACTGGTGCATGACGCGGACCAGATGCGCGGGTCGAGGGAAAAGTTCGCTCGTCGGAGGAGTTTTTTCAGACCAGCGCGGGGACGGGGTGGAAGAGGGTGAGTTGGCGCACCCGGCCCTCGCGCAGCACCTGCAACCACAGCGCCGCGGGTGGGCAGTGCTCCGGGTCGTCGGGTGGGCTGATCAGGTCGGTTTCCCAGATCAGCACGTCGCCGCTGGCCACCACGTTGCGCAGCCGCTGACGTACCCCGGCGGTCAGGTCGCGGTCCATGCCGTTGATGGCCAGATCACGGCCACCGCGCGGGCCGCCCGGCACGATCATCTCGGCGTCCGGCCACCAGCTCTCGCGGACCACCCGCTCGAAGTCGCCGCCCATCGCCGTGGTGATCATGTCGCGGCCTTCTCGCCACCGCGAGTCGTTCGAGGCGGCGACGTCAGTGTGCGCGGCGTCCGCCGCCGTCCGCAGGCCGCCGGCGAGCGCCCGGCGGGCGTGGCTGAGGCGGCTGCGGACGGTGCCGACCGGCACGCCACACACGGCCGCGATCTGCTCGTACGAGGACGCGTCGCTGAAGTACCGCAGCAGGGTGACGAGCCGGTCAGGTTCGGACAGTTGCCCGATGGAGTGCCACACCCAGTCGCGCATCGCGGCTCGGTCCAGTGCCTCCTCCGGGGTGGGTGTGTCGGCGGGGCGGGTGAACCACTCGGGTTCGGCGACCGGGACGGCTCTGGGCCCGCGCAACGCCATCCGGCTGTTGTTGCGGACGATGGCCCGCAACCAGGGGCCGACGGCGCTCGGGTCGCGCACCTCGCCGATGCGACGCAGGGCGACGAGCATCGTGTCCTGCACCGCGTCCTCGGCGTCCGGCCCGTAACCGAGGACGCCCAGCGCGACAGCCCGCATCCCCGCCTCGTGCCGGGCCAGCAGCGCGCCCAGCGCGGCCGCGTCTCCCGCCTGCGCGAGCACTACCAGCTCTCCGTCGCTCTGCGTCACGCGTACGTCCTCTCGCAAGTCCCGGAGCGTCCCATCTGTAGGGCTTTGGGCGGCTATTTCGGTGTCCATCGCCGCTACCAGCCTACGACGTGTGAACGTCTCGGTTCTGAGCCAATGCTGCGGGAGGGGCGAGGGTCACCGCCCCGAGGCCGACGACGGTTGCCGGAAAGTGACACACGCCGGTCGTAGCCTGGGCGGCATGAGGACCTGCCGTGTCGAGGCCCTTCGATGGTGCGTGGTCGGCGTCCGCGCGTTCTTCGCGGGTCTGCGATGACCGAGCTGAGCTGGGCGCAGGTGTCCGCCCGACGACTCAAGCGACACCGGCTGTGCCCACCGGCGGCGGGCGCGGCACCGGACGCCGGTGGGGTCGCCGACGTGGTGTCGGCGATCTGCGGCGCGCACGCCCAGATCGCGTCGGCCGCCGAGTTGTCCATCGGGCTGCGGGTGCCGGGCACGACCCGCGCCCTGGTACGCCGCGCACTGTGGACCGACCGCACCCTGGTCAAGACCCGTGGGCCACGCGGAACCGTGCACCTGCTCGCCGCGGCGGACCTGCCGATGTGGGTCGGCGCGCTGACCGCGTTGCCGGCCCCGTCCTGGGAGCGGAGCGTGGTCCTGCTGACGCCCCGGCAGACCGAGCAGGTCATCGCGGCCATCGCCGACGCGGTCGCCGAGGCCGACCTGACCACCGCCGAGCTGACCGAGGAGGTCGTCGCCCGTACCGGCCCGTGGGCGGGTGACCTGGTCATGGAGGCGTTCCAGGACAAGTGGCCCCGGTGGATCGCCGCGATGACCGCCGCCACCCGGGCCGGATTGGTCTGCTTCGGCCCGAATCGCGGTCGGGCCAGCACGTACACCAGCCCGACCCGGTGGCTGCCCGACTTCGCGCCGATGCCCGGTCCCGCCGCCCTGGCTGCCCTCGTCCGCGGCTACCTGCACGCGTACGGGCCGGCCACCCCGGCACAGTTCGCCCGGTGGCTGGCGGTGGCGCCGGGGTGGGCGACGTTGCTGTTCGACTCGCTGGACCTGACCGAGGTGACGGTGGAAGGCACCCGGGCCTGGGTGGCCGCCGACGACAGCGAATTCCCCGACGACCGGCCGTCCGGGTTGCGGCTCCTTCCGTACTTCGACGCGTACGCGGTCGGCTGCCACCCCCGCGAACGGCTCTTCCCCGGTGCCGCCGCCGAGCGAGCGCTCGCCGGTGGCCAGGCCGGCAACTATCCGGTGCTGCTGGTCGACGGGGTGGTCGTCGGCGTGTGGCATCAACGCCGCTCCGGCCGCGCGATCCGGGTCACCGTCGAGCCGCTGCGGACGCTCGGCGCAGCCCAGCAGCGGGCGTTGGCGGAGGAGGTCGAGCGGATCGGCGAGATCCTGGAGGGCAGGGCGTCGCTGACCATCGGCACCGTCAGCGTCGGTCCGCACGCCTGAGGCCACGCCGGCCCACCGCCTGGGCCACGATGAGAGCGTGCACCCCGAACCGGTCGACCACGCGCCCCGGCAGGCGTTTCCCTGGGCGCTCCTGCGCCAGCGCTGGGAGGACCTCACCTTCCTGCACTGGGCCGTCGCTCCGGAGGCGATCGCGCCGTTGCTGCCCGCCGGCACTCGTCCGGACACGCTGCAGGGGGTCAGCTACGTGGGGCTGATCGGCTTCCGGATGGTCGGGCTGGGCTTCGGCCGAGGCCCGGGGGTGCCGTACTTCGGCACCTTCTGGGAAACCAACGTCCGGCTCTACTCCGTCGACGACGCCGGTCGGCGAGCTGTCGTGTTCCGGTCGCTCGACGCGTCTCGTCTGCTGCCGGTGCTGGTGGCGCGGGCGACGCTGCGCCTGCCGTACCTGTGGTCGTCGATGCGGTTGGATCGCGACGGTGACCGTCGCACCTACCGCTGCCGGCGGCGCTGGCCGGGGCCCGCGGGCGCGACGAGCCGGATGGTGGTGCGGGCGGGGGAGCGGATCGTCGAGCCGACCCCGCTGGAACACTTCGTCACCGCCCGCTGGGGGCTGCACACCCGGGCGTACGGGCGCACGCTGCACCTGCCGAACTGGCATCCGAGCTGGCCGCTGCACCGGGCCGAGGTGCTGCACCTGGATGACGAGTTGGTAGCCGCCGCTGGGCTGCCGGCACCGGTCGGGCCACCGGTCAGCGTGCTCTACTCGCCGGGTGTCGCGGTCAGGTTCGGCCCGCCGGTGGCGGCCCGGTCACGTGGTGCCGGGCCGCCGGAACTTCAGTAGCGGCCACCCTCGGGTGCGGGCAGCGCGTCCAGGTCGGCCATGTCCTCGGCGCTGAGCCGCACGTCAGCGGCCGAGCAGTTGTCCACCAGGTACTTCGGGGTCTTGGTGCCGGGGATCGGGATGACCTGGTCACCCTGGGCGACCACCCACGCGAGGGCGACCTGCGCGGGGCTGAAGCCGGCCCGGTCGGCGATCTCCCGGACCCGGGCGACGATGGCGAGGTTGGCGCGCAGCGCGTCCTGCTGGAAGCGCGGCAGGCCACGCCGGAAGTCGTCGGCGGGCAGGTCGTCGAACGAGGTGAACCGGCCGGCGAGGAAACCGCGCCCGAGCGGGGAGAACGGCAGGAAGGCGATGCCCTGCTCGCCGCAGTACGGCAACACCTCGGTCAACGGGTCACGCGTCCACAGTGACAACTCGGACTGCACCGACGCCACCGGGTGCACCGCCTGGGCCCGCGCGATCTGCGCGACGGTCACCTCGGACAACCCGAGCTGCCGGGCCTTACCGGCCGCGACGACCTCGGCCATCGCGCCCCAGGACTCCTCGATGGGCACCTCCGGATCGACCCGGTGGAGCTGGTAGAGGTCGACGTGGTCGGTGCCGAGCCGGCGCAGGCTCTCGTCGATCGCCGAACGGATGTGCTCCGGGCGGCCGTTGTTGCCGATCTTCGGTGAGTTGCCGGGGCCACCGGTGGGGGAGGTGGCCACCAGGCCGACCTTCGTGGCCAGTACGGCCCGCTCCCGGTGCCCGCCGGACAGTGCCCGCCCGACCAGCTCCTCGTTGGTGTACGGCCCGTACACGTCCGACGTGTCGATCAGCGTCGCGCCCAGGTCCAGCGCCTGTCGGATGACGGAGATCGACGTGTCGTCGTCGCGAGGGCCGGTGATGTCGTAGCCGTGGCTCATGCCCATGCAGCCGAGGCCGATGACGCCGACCTCGGGTCCGGTGCTGCCCAACGTGGTGGTTCGCATGCGCCCCACGCTACGACCGGACGGGCGGACCCGCACTCGCCGTGGCGGGGTGCGGGTGTTCCCCGGGCACGTGACGACTCTCACCGGAAGTGGACTCGGGAGTCCGGTACGGTGGGCGCTAAGCGGACCTGCGAGTCCGGATATGACCGACGGCGACCCACGAGGAGCCCCCATGAACCCGGTACGGATCAGCGACGCCCTGCGCGCTGTGGTCTTCGAGCCGACACGCGACCTGACCGACGCGCTCGACGAGTTCTACGCCCCCGACTACACCCACCGCAGCGACGGCGAGACCCTCGACCGGGCCGGATTCGTCGCGATGGTGACCCGGGTACGCGCTCAGATCGCCAGCGGCACCGTGTTGGTCCTCGACGAGCTGCGCGACGGTCTCCGCTACGCCGAACGACACGTCTACGAGATCACCCTGGCCGACGGGTCGACCGCCAGACGGGAGATCGCCGTCTTCGGGACGTACGCCGAGGACGGCCGCTTCCGCCACCTCAGCGAGACGGGTTTCGACCTGTCCGCCTGAACCGTCTCGACGACCAACGCAGGAGAGAGAGCCATGCCCCGCCTTGCCGACCCCGACCCGAACGTGATTCCGGCCGACGTCCGCGACGTCCTGTCCGCCCTGCCGCCCGACCCGATGGTCAAGATGCTGACCCACTCGATCGGCACTGTGAACCTCTTCATCCAGCTCGCGAGGGCGCAGTTCACCTCGTTGGAGCTGCCCGCCCGCTCGCGGGAACTGGTCATCCTCACCGTGGCCGAGTACACCGGGTGCGAGTTCGTGGCAGCCCAGCATGGCCCGATGTCGGCGGCGGCCGGCGTCGACGAGCGCACCCGGGAGATCATCAGCAGCCGGGACATCGACGACCCACACCTCTCCGGTCATGACCGCACGCTCATCCGGTTCGCCGCCGAGGTGGTGCGGTCACCGCGCGTTCCCGATGACCTCTTCGACCAGGTGCGGCACATCCTCAGCGAGCGCGAGATAGTCGAGGTGCTCCAGGTGATCGGCTACTACTGGTCGTTCGGCCGGGTGGCCACGGTGCTCGACGTCGAACTCACCACCGTGTACGGCGACGAGCCGCTGCTGACCGACGAGACCGAGCGGGCAGACTGAGGTCATGACCCCACCGACGCCGAGCGACAGGGATGCTCCCCATCGGCGTCTGGACGCCCGTCGCAACCAGGAGCGGGTCCTCGCCGCCGCCCGGGAGCTCTTCAGCGAGCAGGGTCTGCAGGTGACGGTGCCGCAGGTGGCGGAGCGGGCCGGGGTGGGCCGCGCCACTGTGTACCGCAGCTACCCCAGCAAGGAAGACCTGATCGTCGCGGTCGTCCAGCGGCAGTTTCAGGAGTTGGAGCAGCGCACCCGCGCGGCGCTCGACGGCGTCGACGCATACCGGGAGTGGTGTTCCTTCGTGCCCGACCTGTTCGGACGCCTCGCGCGCGACCGGGTCCTCGCCGACGCGTTCTTCGAGGGCAGGCTGGTGCCCGCGGCGCGCATCCTGGATCTGATCGGGCAACTGGTGGCGGCGGCCCGAACGTCCGGCAAGGTCCGCCCGGACGCCGGGGAGCTGGACATCCGGGTAATCCTGTGCGGCGCGGTCCGGCAGCTCATCGTGCTCGACGAGCGTGACCCGGCGGTGTGGCGCCGGTACGCCGACCTCGTGCTCAACGCGCTGCGCCAGTGACGGCCAGGGCTGACACTGGGAGAAAGCTCGGCCGACGTGTCGAGGACTGTCGCGCCGGCTTCGACAATGGGTTGCGGGCCAGACAGCGGGCCTCGCCGACGAGCCGGCACGGCACGGACCGAGGAGTGGATCGATGACGAAGGTGACGACCTGGGCGACGATGTCGTTGGACGGCTACATCGCGGACGCGTCCCACGGTGGCTTCGAGTACCTCTTCCAGTGGTACGAGAACGGCGACGTCGAGACGCCGACGGCCGACCCCGAATTGACCTTCCGGACCTCCGCCACGAGCGCCCGGCATCTGCGGGCTCTCACCGAGCGGACCGGCGCGCTCGTCGTCGGCCGGAGGCTCTTCGACATCACCAGCGGGTGGGGTGGCCGGCATCCGTTGGACGTGCCCGTCGTGGTGGTCACGCACAGCGTGCCGGAGGGCTGGGCGCCCGAGAACGACTCCTTCGTCTTCGTCGCCGACGGCATCGAGAGCGCCGTCGCCCGGGCGACGGCGCTCGCCGGCGACAAGGAGGTCAGTGTCAACGGCGGCACCATCGCCGCCCAGGTCGTCGAGGCCGGCCTGCTCGACGAGGTGCACATCGACCTCGTCCCGGTCCTGCTCGGGGCCGGCATCCCGCTCTTCGCCAACCTGAAGATCGCGCCACTTCAGCTGTACGGTCCGTTCAGCGTCGTGGAGGACGACGGCGTCACCCACCTGGCCTACCGGGTACGCCCAGCCGCCTGAGTGCCGCGGGGACCGCTGCCCCGCCTTGCCCCCATTGGCATTGATCGATATTGTGCGCGCAGGCGCCGCCCCGCCTCAGACCACCACCGTCGATCCGAAGCGGGTTCCGCATGCGCACACTGAGACTTGTCACGACCCTGGCCGTCGCCAGCCTGCTCGCCGGTGCGGTGGCAGCGGTCGCCGCCACACCGGCCAGCGCGGCGACCGCCGTGTTCTCCGTGACGAACAACTGGGGCAACGGCTACCAGGGGCAGGTCACCGTCACCAACGACACCTCCGCACCGATCGCCAGCTGGCGGGTCGAGTTCGACCTGCCGTCCTCCTCGACCGTCAGCCAGTCGTGGAACGCGCAACAGACGACCTCGGGCAGCCACTACACCTTCGCCAACGTGTCCTGGAACGGCACCCTCGCCGCCGGCGCCTCCACCTCGTTCGGCTTCCTCGTCACCGGCACCGGCACCCCGGTGAACTGCACTGTGAACGGCGCGTCCTGCGCCGGCGGTCCGCCCCCGACCACCCCGCCGCCCACGACCCCGCCGCCGACCACGCCGCCGCCGACCACCGGCACGCCGGTCGAGCGGCACGGGCAACTGCGGGTCTGCGGCACCACCATGTGCGACAAGTCCGGGGCGCGGGTGCAGCTGCGGGGCATCAGCAGCATGTGGCTCAACTGGGAGACCGCCCCGTACGCCGAGAACCTCTCCGCGTTGACCTGGATGCGCGACAACTGGAACCTCCAGGTGATCCGCGCGGCCATGGGCGTGGAGCCGGCCGGGGCGTACCTGAGTGACCCGTCCAAGGCGCGCGCCCAGGTGGAGACCATCATCAACAACGCGGTCACCGCCGGGGTCTACGTGATCGTCGACTGGCACGCGCACGAGGCGCAGAACAACCAGTCGCAGGCGGTGGCGTTCTTCGGTGACCTGGCCCGCCGGTACGGCCACCTGCCCAACGTCATCTGGGAGCCCTACAACGAGCCGCTCCAGGTCAGTTGGGCCAACGTCATCAAGCCGTACCACCAGGCCGTGGTGTCCGCGATCCGCGCCGCCGATCCGGACAACATCGTCGTGCTCGGCACCCCGACCTGGTCACAGGACGTGGACGTCGCCGCGGCCAGCCCGGTCAGCGGCACCAACCTGATGTACACCCTGCACTTCTACTCCTGCACGCACGGGGCGTCGCTGCGCGCCAAGGGTGACGCGGCGATCCGCGCGGGTCTGGCGCTGTTCGTCACGGAGTGGGGCGCCAGTAACGCCGATGGCGGCCTCGACGGCCGGGCCTGCCTGCCGGAGGCACAGTCCTGGGTCGACTGGATGAAGGCGAACGGTATCTCCTGGACGGCCTGGAAGCTCGACGTCGGCACCGACACCACAAACCTGCTCAGCCCGGGGGCGCCGGTGACCGGTGGGTGGACCAACTACCTGCACGGCCACGCGCCGTTCGTGGTGGCGAACATGAGGTGAGCCCGGCCGCTCCTTGACCGGGATTGATCGAATCGAGGCTGCTGGTGTCGGGGTGTCCAGGCCGGCGGGACACCCCGACATCACCGGCAGCCATCACTACCGCGCCACGGCCACCGTCGGAGGGTCACTGTGTGAAGGCCCGCCGGTACGCGGTAGGGGTGGTGGCGAAGGCCCGCTGGAAATGCGCACGGAGGTTGGTCGCCGTGCCCAGGCCGGTACGGCGTGCGACCTCGTCGATGGTGATCCCGCCATTCTCGAGCAGGGTGCAGGCGGCGCGCAGCCGTTGCTGGATCAGCCACGCTCGTGGGCTCATCCGGAATCGACTCTGGAAAGTGCGGTGCAGCGTGCGGCTGGACATCACACCCTGCCGGGCAAGGTCCGCGACGGTGATCGGGCGGTGCAGGTTGCCGCTCGCCCACGTGATGACCCCGGCCAACTCGTCGCCCTCACCCGGAACGCCGACCGGGATGAACTGGGCCTGACCGCCGGCGCGGTGCAGCGGTGTGACCATGTCGCGGGCCCGTTGGAGGGCGGCAGCCTGCCCGTGGTCGCGTCCGACGAGGTAGAGGCACATGTCCAGACCGGCGGCGAGCCCGGCGCTGGTGATCACCTCGCCTTCGTCGACGTACAGCGCGTTCGCGTCCACGAACACCAGTGGATGCTCGTGAGCGAGCGCGTCGGCGTGCGCCCAGTGGGTCGTCGCGCGGCGACCGTCGAGCAGACCGGCCTGGGCCAGCGCGAAGGCGCCGGTGCAGATCGACGCGATGCGGACGCCACGACGGTGTGCCTGCCGCAGCGCATCGAGAGCACGCGGCGGCGCCGGGCCACGGCGGAATCCGGGCACGATCACCGTGTCGGCATCGTCGAGCGCGTCGAGCGTCGCGGCGACCGTCAGCTCCAGGCCTGCGGTGGTGGTGGTGACCGAACCACCGTCCAGTGCGCACACCGTCATCGCGTACCGGCCGTGGCCCTCGTGGCCGAACACCTGCGTCGCGATGGTCAGGTCGAAGGCGACAACAGTGGGTAGGGCGAGGACGGCGACTCGATGCGTGGCGGGTTTCTTACGCATGATGGCAAGGATGCCACTCGCCGCCGCCCGGTCGGCAGGAGATTCTGGGCCGTATGCGAATCGAGATCGTGGTGTTCGACGGCTTCGACGAACTGGACGTCTTCGGGCCGTTCGAGGTGCTGGCGATGGCCGGCTTCGACGTGGCACTGGTCGCCGTCGAACGGTCGGGGCTGGTCACCAGCATGCGTGGTGTCCAATTTCAGGTGCCCGAGGTGCTGGGTCAGGCCGACGGCGTGATCGTCCCAGGTGGCGGATGGCTGAACCGGGCTCCCGAGGGTGCCTGGGCCCAGGCGCAGCGCGCTGTGCTGCCGGCGAAGCTGGCCGCACTGGCGCCATCGGCGCGGTGGACGGCGTCGGTGTGCACCGGTGCGCTGCTACTCGCCGCCGCCGGCCTGCTGACCGGCCGGCGGGCGACCACCAACCGCAACGCGTACGACGAGTTGCGCGCCCACGACGTCACGGTCCTCGACGAGCGGGTGGTCGACGACGGTGACCGGGTCACCGCTGGCGCGCTCTCGTCCGGGCTCGATCTGGGGCTGTGGCTCACGGAACGGGAACTCGGCGCCACCACTGCCGACCGGGTCGCCGCGTCCATCGAGTACCGGGCCCCGCGTCGCTGAGCAGCACGGACAGAACGGGCGCGTCACCTTAACGCGCCGGAAACACCCCCGGTACCAACCCTGGGAACGCTCGTCGGACAGCCAGACCACCGACACGCGAACCGGGGTGACCATGGCCGACAACACCACGAACGCGCCGACGTACGACGAGCCGGTGGGCCGGTCCGGCAACGGCCGGACGCTGCCCACCCCCCGTACGAACCCGCTCCTGTCGCTGGACGACGGCGACCCGGCGGACCTGGCCACGATCGGGGT
This sequence comes from Micromonospora hortensis, assembly GCF_022230935.1. Classification (NCBI taxonomy): domain Bacteria; kingdom Bacillati; phylum Actinomycetota; class Actinomycetes; order Micromonosporales; family Micromonosporaceae; genus Micromonospora; species Micromonospora hortensis. The sequence goes on along the minus strand of NZ_JAKKFE010000001.1, from coordinate 106,932 downwards.
GGAGGAGGAGTTCCACGTCGTCGACCTGCACACCCGGGAGTTGGTGCCCCGCGCCGGGGAGTTGCTCGACCGGTTGCCGGCGGCCTCGTTCACCGCCGAGTTGCACCGCAGCGTCGTGGAGACCAACACCGAGGTCTGCCGCACCCTGGACGAGATCCGCGCCGAGCTGACCCGGCTGCGTCAGGCGGCCGTCCAGGTCGCCGACCGGGCCGGTCTGGGCATCGTGGCGGCCGGTACGGTGCCGCTGCGCGCCGACGGCGACCCCAGCGTCACCCCCACCTCCCGCTACCGGCGGATGCTCGACGAGTACCAGATGCTCGCCCGGGAGCAGTTGATCTGCGGCGCGCAGGTGCACGTCGGCGTCTCCGACCGGGACCTGGCGGTGGCGGTCACCCGTCGGGTTCAGCCGTGGCTGCCGGTGCTGCTCGCCCTCTCCACCAGTTCGCCGTACTGGATGGGCCAGGACAGCGGTTACGCCAGCGTCCGGTCCCTGGTCTGGCAACGCTGGCCCACCGCCGGAGACCCGGGCGAGGTGACCAGCGCCGCGGACCACGAGGCGCTGGTCGCCGAGCTGATCTCCTCCGAGACCATCACCGACCCCGCCATGATCTACTTCGACGTCCGACCGTCGGCGCACGTGCCCACAGTGGAGCTGCGGATCACCGACGCCAACGCCGACGTGGAGACCATCGTCCTGCTCACCGGCCTGTTCCGGGCGCTCGTCCGGCGGGAGGTCGCCGCCCTGCGCGCCCGGGTGGAGCGCACCGCCGTACGACCACCGGTGCTGCGCGCCGCCGTGTGGCGGGCCGCCCGCTCCGGGTTGGAAGGTGACCTGCTCGACCTGCCCCGGTCGGCCCGACCGGTGCCGGCCGCCCAGGCGGTCCGCCGCCTGGTGACCGACCTGCGCCCACAACTGCGGGCGACCGGGGACTGGGAGCAGGTCAGCGAGCTGACCCGGTACGCGCTGGAACGGGGCAGCTCCGCCGCCCGGCAGCGGCGGGCGTACGAGCGACGGGGCCGGTTGGCCGACGTGGTCGACCTGTTGCTCGACGAGACCCGGGGCCGGGTCCGCGGTCCGCTGCCGGGTGCGCCGACACCGCCAGTGCTGCCCACGTACGCCGACGCCGGCGACGAGGTCTTCGGACCGGCCGGACCGCAACCGGCGTACGCCCCGATGCTCGCGACCCTGCGCCAACTCGGCGCCGGGGCCCTGCGTCAACGCGAACACGACCGGGACGAGGAGCAGCGGGCCCGCGGCGTGACGTTCAGCGTGGCCGGCGAGGCGAGCACCCGGCTCTTCCCGGTCGACCTGGTGCCCCGGGTGGTGCCCGCCGCCGACTGGCGGACCCTGCGTACCGGCCTGGTGCAACGCGCCCGCGCCCTCGACGCGTTCCTGCGTGACGTCTACGCCGACCGGGCCGTGGTGGCCGACGGCGTGGTGCCGGCGTGGGTGGTGGAGTCCTCACCCGGGCTGCGCCCGACCGGGGCGCTGATGGGCCGGCGGGGCACCCGTGCCCAGGTGTCCGGCACCGACCTCGTCCGGGACCCGGACGGCGGCTGGTACGTGCTGGAGGACAACCTGCGGGTGCCGTCCGGGATCGGCTACGCGGTGCAGAACCGTCGGCTGACCCAGGCGGTGTTGCCGGAGCTGCCGGTGCCGGAGGATCTGCTGCCCGCCGACGAGACGCCGGCGATGCTGTACCGGGCGCTGGTCGCCGCCGCGCCCGCCGCGGCCGACGACCCCGCCGTGGTGGTGCTCAGCAGCGGCCCCGGTGACCCGGCGTGGTTCGAACATCGGCTGCTCGCCGACGAGATGGGTGTGCCGTTGACCGAGACCAGCGACCTGCTGGTGGAGGAGGGCCGGGTTCGGCTGGTCCGCGAGGGCTGCCGCCGCGAGGTCGACGTGATCTACCTGCGGATGGACGAGGAGGCGCTGCTGCACGCGCCCGGGGCGGACGGCGTGCCGCTGGGGTGGCCGCTGCTCGCCGCCGTGCACGCCGGGCGGCTCACGCTGGCCAACGCGCTGGGCAACGGTGTCGGTGACGACAAGGCGCTGTACGCGTACGTGCCGCGGCTGATCGAGTACTACCTCGGCGAGAAGCCGCTGCTCGGGGACGTGCCGACGTACCTGTGTGGGCTGCCCGAGCAGCGGGCCGAGGTGCTGGGTCGGCTCGACGAGCTGGTGCTCAAGCCGGTCGACGGGTACGGCGGTGACCGGGTGGTGATCGGCCCCCGCGCTGAGGCGGAGGAGTTGGACGCCGTCCGGGAGCAGATCCTCGCGGCCCCGCACCGGTGGATCGCCCAGGAGATGATCGCGCTGACCACCCACCCGGTCTTCGACGGCACGGCGCTGGCTCCCCGCCATGTCGACCTGCGGGCGTTCGTGTTCCTCGGTGACACCGCCGAGGTCGCGCCGGTGGCGCTGACCCGGGTGGCGCCGGCCGGCAGCATGATCGTCAACTCGTCGCGCGGCGGCGGGTCGAAGGACACCTGGCTGCTCGGTGGAGCCGACGAACCGTCGGCGTAACCGACGCTTGACCCACCCGTCATCGGGACGCAACCCGGTCCGCCAAGCCTGGACCGGTCAGCGGCCCTCAGCGGATCCAGCCGATGGAAGGTGTGTGCCATGTGCGGTATCGGAGGCGAGTTCCGCCTCGACGGGGCGCCACCGGATCTGGCCGCCGTCGAACGGATGCTTCCCGTCCTGGCCTCCCGCGGCCCGGACGGCGAGGGTCGGTGGCACCGGGGGCCGGTGGCCCTGGTGCACCGCCGGCTGCGCATCATCGACCTGTCCGAGGCGGGCGCCCAGCCGATGGTCGACACCGAGCTGGGTCTGGCCATGGTCTTCAACGGCTGCATCTACAACTACCGGGAGCTGCGCGACGAGCTGACCGCCGCCGGCTACTCCTTCCGGTCCACCTCGGACACCGAGGTGATCCTCAAGGCGTACCACCGGTGGGGGACGGCCTGCGTCGAGCGGTTCTACGGGATGTTCGCCTTCGCCCTGGTCGAGCTGGCCACGCACACCCTGGTGCTGGCCCGGGACCGGCTCGGCATCAAACCGCTCTACCTGGCCGAGGGGCCGGGCCGGGTGCGTTTCGCCTCGACCCTGCCGGCGTTGCTCGCCGCCGGTGACGTGGACACCGACCTCGACCCGGTGGCGCTGCACCACTACATGAGCTTCCACTCGGTGGTGCCACCGCCGCGCACGATCCTCGCCGGGGTCCGCAAGCTGCCGCCGGCCACCGTGCGGGTCGTCACCGCGGACGGCCGGAGCACCGACACCACCTACTGGCGGCCGGAGTTCAACCGGGCCGCCGCCCCCGCCATGTCCGCCGACGAGTGGCAGGAACGGCTCATGGCGGCGTTGCGCACCGCCGTACGACGGAGGATGGTCGCCGACGTGCCGGTCGGCGTACTGCTCTCTGGCGGTCTCGACTCCAGCCTGATCGTCGCCCTGTTGGCCGAGCAGGGCCAGACCGACCTGGCCACCTTCAGCATCGGTTTCGAGGCGGCGGCGGGGGAGAGCGGCGACGAGTTCCACTACTCCGACCTGGTCGCCCGCCACTTCGACACCGACCACCAGCAGATCCGCATCGGCGCGAAGCGGTTCGTCCCCGCCGTGCACCAGGCCATCGCGGCGATGAGCGAGCCAATGGTCAGCCACGACTGCGTCGCGTTCCACCTGCTCTCCGAGGAGGTCTCGCAGCGCATCACAGTGGTGCAGTCCGGGCAGGGCGCCGACGAGATCCTCGCCGGCTACGACTGGTACCCGCCGATGGCCAACGTGGCCCGCGCGGACGCCGTCGAGGCGTACGCCCGGGTGTTCTTCGACCGTCGCCACGACGCGCTCGGCGGGCACCTGGCGCCCGAGTGGATGCTCGACCACGACGCCAGCCTGGAGTTCGTCGCCGCGCACTTCGGCGCACCCGGCGCGGACACCGCGCTGGACGCGGCGCTGCGCCTGGACAGCCTGGTGATGCTTGTCGACGACCCGGTCAAGCGGGTCGACAACATGACGATGGCCTGGGGTTTGGAGGCCCGCGTGCCGTTCCTCGACCACGAGGTGGTCGAGCTGGCCGCCGCCTGCCCACCCGGCATGAAGCTGGCGCAGGGCGGCAAGGGGGTGCTGAAGGCCGCGAGCCGGGGCATCGTCCCGGACGAGGTGATCGACCGGCCGAAGGGCTACTTCCCGGTGCCCGCCATCCGGCATCTCTCCGGCCCTCTGCTCGACGACGTGCGGGACGCGCTGACCGCTCAAGCGGCGCGCGAGCGGGGCCTGTTCCGCAAGGACTACCTGGAGGAGTTGCTGGACGCGCCGAACGCCCGGCGGACCACGCTGGGCTCCAACGCGCTCTGGCAGCTGGGGCTGCTGGAGCTCTGGTTGCAGCGGATCGGGGTTTAGATGAGCGTACGGATTGAGCCGCCGCGCACCACCCGGCGGCCCCGACCCGCGAGCCACCGGCCGGTGTCGCCGCCGGTGCCGATCAGTGAGGACTTCGCCCCCGCGCCGTCCCCCGACGGCCGCCGGGTGGCGTTCCTCTCCGACCGGGCTGGCACGCCCGGCGTCTGGGTCTGTCAGGTCGACGCGGATGCGCCCGTCGCGCTGCCCGTCGGCGACGAGCCGGTCCTCGCGCTGAGCTGGTCCCCGGACGGCCAGTGGTTGGCCTGTGTCGTCGCCCCCGGTGGCGCGCCCCGCACGGAGCTGTGGGTGCTGCGCCCGGACGGCACGCGACGCCACCAGGTCGCCGGGTTCGGCCGCCGCAGCGCCGCGCTGGCCGGCTGGCTGCCTCACGGCGCGGTGCTGGCGGTCACCGAGACCGACGAGCACGGGCAGGCCCTGCTGGTCGACGCGGCCACCGGGCACCGGCGGGTGCTCGCCCAGGGCGACCTGCTCACCCTCCTGGACGTGACCCCGGACGCCGGCACCGCGCTGCTGCGCCGCGGCCCTCGTAACGCCCGCTGGCTGGAGGTGCTCGACGTGGCCACCGGCGTTCGACGGCGGCTCTTCCCGGACACCGGGCGGGGCAGCACCGACCAGGGTTGGTTCGGCCCGGACGGCACGAGCGTGCTGGCCCGCACCGACGCCTTCTCCGAACTCGCCGCGCTGGTACGGGTCGACCTGGCCCGACCGAAGCAGCCGCCGACCCGGCTGGCCGGACGACCGGATGCCGAATTGGAAGACGTCACGCCGAGCGCGGACGGGCAGCGCGGCGCGTTGCTGTGGAACACCTACGGCGGGCGCAGCGAGCTGACCCTGCTCGACTTCGCCAGCGGTGTGCAGCGGGCCGTCGCCGCCCCCGGCGAGGTGCTCGGCGACGTCGTCCTCGCCGCCGACGGCGGTCTGCTCTGCCTCACCGCGCAGGGGCCGGTGCAACCACGGGAGGTGTGGCTGGTCGACCCGTCGACCGGGGCGCCGCGCCCGCTGCGGCCGGACAGCGGCCCGCGTACGGACGATGCCGGTGTCGCGCCGCAGCTGGTCGACCTCCGGGCCCGCGACGGGCTTCCGCTCTCCGGCTGGCTCTACCGCCCGGCCGGGCCGGGTCCCTGGCCGACGGCGATCAGCCTGCACGGTGGCCCGGAGGCGCAGGAGCGTCCCGGCTACAACCCGCTGTTCCAGGCCCTGGTGGCCCAGGGCATCGCGGTCTTCGCGCCCAACGTCCGGGGGTCGTCCGGGTTCGGCCGCTCGTTCGTCGCCGCCGACAACCTCGCCGGCCGCTACGGCGCGATCGCCGACGTGGCGGCCTGCGCCGACTACCTCGTCGACACCGGCGTCGCCCGGCCCGGCCAGCTCGGCGTTCTGGGCCGCTCCTACGGCGGTTACCTGGTCCTCGCGGTGCTGGTGAACTTTCCCGGTCTGTTCGCCGCCGGGGTCGCCGAGTGCGGCATCTCCGACTTCCGGACCTTCTTCGCCGGCACCGAGCCGTGGATCGCCGCCGCCGCCGTGAGCAAGTACGGCGACCCCCAGCGGGACGCCGACCTGCTGCGCGACCTCTCCCCGCTGACCCACATCGACCGGCTGGACGTGCCGCTGCTGCTGATCCACGGCGCCAACGACACCAACGTGCCGGCGGGCGAGTCGGCGCAGGTCGCCCAGGCCCTCGCCGACCGCGGTGTGCCGCACGGGCACCTGGTGCTCGCCGGGGAGGGGCACGACTTCCTCTCGCGGACCAACGCCGAGGCGGCCCGTACGGCCACCACCGGCTGGCTGACCCGGCACCTCGCCGCGACCGCGACCGTCGTCGGCTGAGGCGTTATCCTGCGCCGGTGGAGGTCGCGGCGCAGGGCGAGCGGTTGGCCGCGGAACTGGGTCGCTGGCTGGCCGAGGTGACCTTCGTCGACCTGGACACCGACGAGGTCACCGCGCGGGTGATCGACTCGGTGGTGCGGTGGGCCGAGGCCCAGGGCTGGCGGGTCTACCGGCGCGCGCCCAGCGTGCTGCCGTTGCCACCGCCGCTGGAGCAGCGGCACTCGGTGCTCGATGTGGCGTGTGCCCGTCCGGACGGTCCGCCCGTCGTGGTGGAGGTCGACCACACCGACCGGGCCCGTACGGTGCAGAAGTTGCGCGCGGAGGCGGACGCCGGCCGGATCCCGATCTGGGTGCGGTGGGGCGTCGGGCGTTTCACAGCGCCGCCACCGCCGGTGCGGATGGTGACCGTCGAGGTGACCCGACGGGCCGGTCCGGCCGGGCGCGGACGGCTGCACAGCCGCGGCGGCGACCGCCCCGCCCCAGCCCACTCGACCGGCGCCGGCACGGTGACCCCGCAGGCGCTGCCGATCCCGTTGACCGACCCGGCGCAGGGCCCGACCGACGACGCGGGTAAGAGCATCGAAAGCGAATCGTAAGGGGCCTCCGGCAGAGTTCTGGGTGTCACCGGAGAACACGACAAACACCCAGGAGATCCCGATGCGCAAGCTCGTCAACTCGACCTACATCACCCTCGACGGCGTCATCGACAACCCGATGTGGACCATGCCGTACTTCGACGAGGAGGCCGCCAGCTTGGCCGGTGCGCAGACCGAGGCGGCCGACGCGATGCTGATGGGCCGGGCCACCTACGACGGCTTTTCCTCCGTCTGGCCGAACATGGATGAGAGCGACCCGACCACTGGCGCCGCGTACTTCAACAACGTCAAGAAGTACGTCGCCTCGACCACCCTGACCAACCCCACCTGGAACAACACGGAGGTGCTCCAGGGCGATCTGGTCGAGGCGGTCACCGCGCTCAAGGCCCAGCCGGGCAAGAACATCATCCAGTACGGCTTCGGCTCGGTCACCACCCAGCTGATCCGGGCGGGCCTGGTGGACGAGGTCCGGTTCTGGATCCACCCGGTGCTGGAGGGCGGCCCCAGCCTCACCGTGCCGCTGACCGACGTCAAGGCGTCGTTCGACCTGGTCGACACCCGGGTGCACAAGAGCGGCGTGATCGTGGCCTCGTACCAGCCGAAGGTGGCCTCCTGAGCACCGGTCAGAGCTGGGCCCGGGCCTCGCCCGGGCTCAGCCGCGCGCCCTCGGCGAGCAGCGCCTCGAAGCGTTCCGGCCCGAGTTCGGCCCGCAGTCGTGTGGTCACCCGGTCGGTGTCGTCGCGTTCGGCCGGCGCGGCGGGGGACTGCGTGGCGAGCCGGGCGGCGGCCGCGGCGCCGAGCAGCCGGGCGGCGACCTCGGGGGAGCGCACCGCCGCCGCCATCCCCTCCAGGGGGCCGACCGCGTCGCGCATCGTCGCCATCACCTCGGCGACCTCGAACGCCTCGATGTGCAGGGCCAACGCGGCGTCCGGGTCGCCGCCCTGCTCGACGGCGTAGCCCAGCTCCACCAGCACCATCGGCAGGTAGAGCGCGGGTTGGCTCTCTCCCCGACCCAGGTCGGCGAGGTGGCTGAGGTGGGTGACGGCCAGATCGAGCTTGCCGTCGCGGCGGGCGGCCAGCCCGAGGCTCATCTCCGCGAAGATCAGTGCGCCGGGCGAGCCCTGCTCCACCGCCAGGTCGTAGGCGCGTTCGGCCAGTTCCCGACCCTGAGCGTAGTCGCGGGTCTGCACGGCGAGCCAGGCCAGCCAGGACAGCTCGGCGCAGACCTGCGGCCACAGCGCCAACTCCTCGGCCCAGCGCAGCCCCTCCCGGTGCAGCGCGAAGGCGCGCTCATGCTCGCCGCGCATGTCGGCCAGCCCACCCACCCACTCGGTCGCCCGGAGCCGACCCCACCGGTCGCCGAGGTCGGCGAAGAGCGCGGCGCTGCGGGTCGCGGTGCGCTCCAGGGTGGCCTGGTCGCCGTTGGCGTGAGCGATGTGGGCCACCGAGGTGAGCACCGCGGCCTCGGTCCACGGGTCGGCGGCGGCGGTGGGCAGCAGCTCCGACGCCAGGGCCAGGTCGCCGTGCTCGATCACCGCGTTGGCCGCGAACCAGGCGGCGTGACCGCTCGGGTCGGCGGCCACGGCGGCGCGTACGTCGTCCGGCGCGATCACCTCACCCTGCGACAGGGCGAAGCCGACCCGCCAGGGTGCCGCGCGGGCCTCCTGCTCCGGGTCGCCGGGCACGGCCAGTGCCCGCCGTGCCTCGGTGAGCCGGCCGCGCAGGAACCAGTACCAGCTCAGCGCGACCGCCAGGCGCAGCCCGCCACCGTGCGTCAGCGCCGAGCGCAGGTTCGCCAGCTCGGTGTCGAGCAGCGCCAGCCACCGCTGCTGGTCGGCCCCGCGCAGCCCGGGGTCGGCGCGTTCGGCCAGCTCGGTGTAGTAGGTGGCGTGGCGCCCGCGTACCTCGTCGGCGTCGGTGAGGCGTTCCAGGCAGAACGCGGCCACCGATTCGAGCAGCCGGTAGCGGGGGGCCGCGCCGGAGTCGTCGAGCACCACCAGCGACCGGTCCACCAGCCGGGCGAGGGCGTCCAGGTCGGTTCGGCAGACCTGTTCGGCGGCCTCCGGGGTGCAGCCGTCCGGGAACACCGCCAGTTGGGCGAGCACCAGACGGTCGGACTCGTCCAGGAGGTCCCAGCTCCAGCCGATCACAGCGGTGAGCGTCCGCTGCCGTGGTGGCACGTCCCGCTGCGCGGTGGTGAGCAGCCGGAACCTGTCGTCGAGCCGGTCCACCACCCCGCGTACGCCCAGCGCGCGGACCCGGGTCGCGGCCAGCTCCAACGCCAGCGGCAGACCGTCGAGGCGGCGGCACAGCTGGGCCACCGCCGTCGCGGTCTGCCCGTCGAGGCGGAAACCGCGCTGCTGCGCGGCGGCGCGGGCGACGAACAGCCGGGCCGCCGCCGAGCGCCGGACCGCGTCCAGGTCACCGTCGTCCGGCACCGGCAGCGGGGGTACCTCCCAGAGCAGCTCACCAGTCAGCCCGAGTGGCTCTCTGCTGGTGGCCAGCACGCTCACCCCGGACACGTCGCGCAGTAGCCGGGCGACCAGCTCGGCGACCGGTTCGATGACGTGTTCGCAGTTGTCCAGCACGAGCAGCACCTGCCGGTGCCGCAGGGCTGTGACCACCCGGTCGGCGGGGGACTGGGTCGTTCCCGCGGCCTCGTGGGCGCCCAGAGCGCCGAGCACCTGTTCGGCGACGCTGGCGTCACCGGCCGGGAGTGGGGCCAGCTCGACCAGTCGGACACCGTCCGGGTAGGACGTCGCGCGGGCCGTCTCGGTGGCCAGCCGGGTCTTGCCGACGCCGCCCGGCCCGAGCAGCGTGACCAGCCGCTGCCGGGGCAGGAGCGTCAGCAGCTCGGCCAGCGCCTCGTCCCGCCCGATCAACTCGTCGAGCGGGGCCGGCAGATCGTTCCGGATGACCGCCGCCCTCGGCGGGGCGTCCAGGCCGGCGTCCTGTTCGAGGATCCTGCGGTGCAGGGCGACCAGCTCCGGGCCGGGGTCGAGGCCCAGCTCCTCGGCGAGCCGGGCCCGCAGCTCGGCGTAGCTCTCCAACGCCTCGGACTGGCGGCCGGCCGCGTACAGCGCGCGCAGCTGCACCGCCCGCAGGCCTTCACGTAGCGGGTGTCTGGCGACCAACTCGGCCAGGTCCGCGGCCACCAGGTCATGCTCACCCCGGGCCAGCCGGGCCTGCGCCAACCGCTCCTGAACGACGAGGCGCTGCTCGGCGAGGCGGGACGCCTCGGCCCGCACGAACTCGGCGTCGGCCATGTCGGCGTACGCTTCGCCGCGCCACAGGGCGAGGGCCTCGGTCAGCCGTTCGACATCGGCGCAGCGGGCCAGCTCGTCGAAGCGGCCGACGTCGACCGCGTCGACCCGCAGCAGGTAGCCGGGTGGCCGGGACTCGACCAGCTGACGGGCGCCGGGCTCGGCGTCGTTGAGCGCCTTGCGCAGTTGCGACACCCGCACCTGAAGGGCTCCGGCCGGATTGGCGGGGGCGTCGTCACCCCACAGGTCGTCGATGAGGCGGTCCGCCGAGACCACCTGGTTACGGTTGGCCAAGAGATCGGCCAGCAACGCCCGCACCTTGGTGCCGGGCACCACCACCGGCTCGCCGGTGTCCGTGGTCACGGCGAGCGGCCCGAGCACCCCGAACTGCACGGCGGTCATCCTAACCGCGCGGCGCTGGCCCGGAGCGCGTCCGCCGGACGCCGCCGCGGTGTGGTTCAGCCGGCCGAGCGCAGCAGCGGCTCGGGCGCGGCGTCGCCGAGCAGCGCGCGGGCCTGCCGGGCCAGCAGGTGGTGCTGGGCCGCGCGGGCCAGCTGTTCGCCCATCTGGGCGTGCCTCACCGCCTCCTGGTGTCGGTCGGCCGCCCGGTACGCGGCCGCCAGGCCGAGGTGCGCGTTGACCTCGGCCCGGCGGTAACCGATCTCCCGGCCCAGCCGCAACGCCTGGTGCAGCAGCTTGAGCGCCGGTGCCGGGCCGTGCAGTCCAAGCGCGGCGGTGCCGAGGGTGGCCAGGGCCTCCGCCTCGACCCGGCGTCGACCGATCGCGCGGGCGATGCTCAGACACTCCTGGGCGAGGCCCTGCGCCTTGACGTGGTAGCCCAGGTCGACGTACGCGGCGGCGAGCTGGTCAAGATCGGTCGCGAGGCCGTAGCGGTCGCCCACCTGTCGACGCAGCACCACGGCATGGGTGAGGTGCAGCACCGCCAGGCTGGGCCAGCCGAGCGCGCGCACACCGACGGCGAGGTTGTGCAGGACGTTGGCGATGTCGTTGCGCGGCTGCTCGGTGACGTCGAGGGACGTGTAACCCTCCAGCGCCGCCTGCTGGGCCTGGACCGCGTCGTGCACCTGGCCCAGTTCCAAGCGGACGACGCCGAGGTTGCCCAGGCAGCTCCACTCGGCGTGCCGGTTGCCCACCTCGCGGTAGAGCCGCAGTGCCTGTGCGTAGCACTCGCCCGCCTCGGTCAGCTGGCCCTCCTCCCGGTGCACGATGCCCAGGTTGTTGAGGATGGACGCCTGCCCGGCACTGTTGCCCAGACGCAGTTGGATGGTCAGAGCCGCCCGGAACCGCCGCCGCGCGTCGGCATAGTTGGCCCGGCTGGCGCTCAGTGTCGCCAGACTCGACTGCATCGCGGCCACCCCCGGGTCATCGCCCTCACGTTGGGCCTGAGTCAGGCCCAACTCGACGACCTCGCGCCATTCGCCGTGCGCCCCGGTCTCCTGGAGGTAGCCGCGCATCCGGTCGGCGAGGTGCCAGGCGATCTCACGTGGGCCGTGCTGCGCCACGTGCCGGATCGCGCTGAGCAGATTGGCGTACTCGGCGTGGAACCAGCTCGGCGTCTCGGGCTGCGCGGCCACCGCCGTACGCCGGACCGAGCCGGCGGGTCGGGGCAGGAACGCCATCCGGGGGTAGTTGCGCCGTGCCAGCGCGTCGGCGATGGCCAGGTACCCGTGGAACAGTCGACCCAGGGCTTCGGCGCGCTGATGGACGGTGTCCTCGTGCTGGGACTGCTCCGCCGCGTACAGGCGGATGAGGTCGTGGGTCACGAACCGACCGCCCCGGGCGGGGCGGACCAGGTGACTGCTGGTCAGGGTGCGCAGCATGGCGTCCGCAGTGGACCAGTCGACGTCCGCCAGCGCCGCGAGGTCCTCGGTGGTGAAGCAGTCGGTGGGGGTCGACCCGAGCAGTCGCAGCGCGCGCCGTTCGGCGCCGCCGAGCCGTTGATAGGACGGTGTGATCGCGGCGCGCAGCGCCACTCGGGGGTCGCCGGGCACGGAGAGGCCACCGAGCCGGTCTCCGTCCCGCAGTCGCCGCACGTACGCGCGGGCGTCCTCCGGGCCGGTGGTGGCCAGGTTTGCCGCCGCGATCCGCAACGCCAGCGGGAGGTTTCCGCAGAGCGCGGCGAGGTCGTGGACGACGTCCGGTGCCACACTGAACCCGTGATCCCGGAACACCGCGACGAGCAGGTCGGCCGCGGCGTCCGGGCTGAGCGGGTCCAGACCGACGGCCCGTCCACCGTGTAGCGCCACCAGGGCGCCGAGCGTGCTGCGGCTGGTCACGATCACCGCGCAGCCGCCGGCGCCGGGCAGCAGCGGCTCGACCTGCTCCGCTGATGCGGCATCGTCCAAGACGATGAGGACGTGGCGACCGGCGAGCGCCGCCCGAAACGCGGCTGCCCGGGCGTCGGCGGTGGCGGGTTGGGCCGCCGGGGGCACGCCCGAGTAGGTGAGCAGCTCGGACAGGACGTCGAACGGGCGAGCCTGATTCCTGTGCTGACCGCGCAGTCGCGCGTACCACTGGCCGTCGGGAAACTCGTCGGCGAGCTGGTGACCCAGGTGGACGGCGAGAGCGGTCTTGCCGATGCCCGGAGCGCCCGACACGGACACCAGCGGCAGACGTCCCTCGCTGGCGGCGGTGACGATCGAGCGTCGGATGGCCTCGACTGTCGCGACACGACCGTGCAGTACGCCGATGTCGGCCGGGAGCAACGACATCGGAGGCGCCGCGGGGGTGGCCGTGGCCGCCGCCGGAGGTGGTCGCCAGCTCAGCGCGGGGTCGGCGCGGAGCATGCCGTCGCGCAGCTCCCGCACCGCCGGCCCCGGGTCGACGCCCAACTCCTCGGCGAGGATCGTGGCGAGGCGATGGAAGGCATCGAGGGCTTCGGCCTGCCGCCCATCGCGATACAGCGCGAGCATCAGCTGCGCCCACAGCCCCTCGCGCAGCGGGCTGCGTCGGGTCGCCCGCCGCAGCCCGGCGACGATCTCGGTATGCCGGCCGAGGGTCAGCTCGGTGTCGAAGTAGACCTCGCTGGCGCGCGCCCACCGCTCGGTCAGCGCCGGCACGTCCTCGCGGTGCAGCACCTCGGAGTCGACGTCCGCCAACGGGTCGCCGCGCCACAGCGCCAGGGCCTCCCGGAGCAGGTCGGCACGGCGTTGTGGATCGGCGGTGCGACTCGTCGCCACGAGCGCGTCGAAGCGGGAGAGGTCGAGGGCGGCCGGCGGCAGCTCCAGGAGGTAGCCGCTGGCGTGCGTCGCGATCAGCTCGCCGGGAGGGCCCTCGATGGTCAGGGTGCTGCGCAGCCGCCGAACCAGCGAGTGCAGCGCGGCTCGCGCGTGGATGGGTGCCCCCGTGCCCCAGACCCGATCGACGAGCGTGGGGACGCTCACCGTCTCACCCCGGTTGAGCAGCAGCGTGGCCAGCAGCGCCCGCTGCCGGTTGGCCGGGACGGGGATGGTGCGGCCGTACCGGGAGACGCGCAGCGCGCCGAGCACGGCGAAATCCCACTCCACGAAAGCCCCCAGCGTCGGCCGACCAGACGCCTCGCGACGTCGACCGGCAGCGACGGTAACACGACGGTCCGACACGGCGGTGTGGACGTTGACGCACGGTGACCGCCCAGCCGCAGGGTGCGTGACAGTGCGGTGACAGCGCTTCGACGACGCCCGCTGCGACAGTTCCCTCGGCGACGAGGAGGAGCAGGTGACGCAGATGGAGTTCCGCATTCTGGGGCCGATTGAGGCCGTCCGGGCCGGTCAGTCGGTGCGGCTGGCCGGTCCGCAGCAGCGCTCGGTGCTGGCCGCGCTGCTGCTGGCACATGGCCGGATGGTGTCGGTGGGCCGGCTGGTACGCCTGCTCTGGGCCGAGCAGCCGCCGACGACCGCGCGTACCCAACTGCGTAAGCGGGTCTCCGAGCTGCGGGGGGCGCTCGGCGCCGATCGCATCCGCTCCTGGCGCGACGGTTACGCGGTTCGGTTGGAAGCGGGCGAGCTGGACCTGGACCGGTTCCTCGACGAGGTGCGGCGGGCCGCAGTGCTGCGCGACGCGGGCCGGCCGGCGGAGGCGTCAGCCGCGTTGAGCACGGCTCTCGAATGGTGGCGCGGGCCGGCGTTGGCCGACGGCACCGAGGAGCTGACCGATTCGGAGGCGCCGCGACTGGAGGAGGCACGGCTCGCCGCGATCGAACAGCGGGTGGCCGTGCGGTTGGACCTGGGCCACCACCCGCAGGTGGTTGGCGAGCTGGTCGCGTTGGTCCGGCGGCATCCGTTCCGGGAGCGGCTGCGGGGGCAACTGATGCTCGCCCTGCACCGCAGCGGACGTACCGCCGATGGCCTGGGTGTCTACCGGGACTGGCGAGCGGAGTTGTCGGCGCAGCTCGCCATCGAGCCGGGGCGGGAGCTGCGCGACCTGCACCGGACGCTGCTCGGTGGGGATGTCTGCCGCTGAGCATGGTGGTGCCGGGCGGGGGCGCTGCGGCCCCCGCCCGGCTCGGTGTCACGAGCAGGCGAAGCCCCAGTAGTGCGAGCTGATCTGGTTGTCGGCGGGGGTGCCGTCGTCGAACGCCTGGTAGCCGAGGGTGAAATCGGCCCAGTAGTCGCCGCGCGACAGGCACATGCTGCCACCGGTGAGGAACGCCCCGGTGCGCATCCGTACCGCGTCGTAGTCGTGGTAGACACCGTTGTTCCAGACCGACGTGGCGATGTTGTCGAAGCTGTAGTCGCCGCCGCAGTCCCACTGGCCGGTCGTGGCGGCGCCGCCCGGGTTGACCCAGTTGCTCGCGTTGCCCGCCCACGCGCACCAGCGGCCACCCCAGTAGGCGTGCTCGTAGGCGTAGAAGTAGCCGTCGGCCGCTGCCGCGGTCCGCGCCCCGTCCTGTGGGGTTCTCCGGGGCAGGTCGACCCGCTCGGCCCGGCCGTCGCGATCGGTCGGCGCGGCCTGGCTGACCGATCCGAGCGCGCCCGGTTGCGCGGGGGATGCGGCCGCCGGTGCGCCGGCCAGCAGCGTGGCGAGCATCGCGCCTCCCGCCAGGACCAGGTGGATACGTCTCATCTCATCCTCCTTCTCGCCGGGCGACCATCGCCTCGGCGTTCATTGGTGCTCGGCGGCGACCACGGCCCGGGCCGTGGGGAGCGCCCCGTGCTCCAGCCGGTTCTTCGCCGCCACGTCCTGGTGGTACGCCGCCGTCAGCTCGTCGCCGTGGCGGGCGTCCAGCGTCCGTGTCGTCGCGGCGAGGCCGTTCTGGGCGCACCGCGCCTCGGCGACCGCCGCGGCGATCTCGTCCGCCCGCCCCCGGGTGCCGACGCTCTCCCGTAACCGCTCGGGGGTGTCCGCGGTGTGGCCCTGCTGCCGCAGGCACCGCGCCCACGGTCGGAGCGCGGCCGTCCACGCCGGATCGGCGAGGACCCGCCGCTGCCGCAGGTACGTCAGGTCGGTGACCACCTTGCTCGACCGGTACCACTCGGCCAGGTCGCCGTAGAGCCGGCGCTGCGTCTCGGATGTGCATCCCTCGGCGCTGCGCCGCATCACCCCGCCGGAGGGGAGCCGCGCCTCCAGCCCTTCCGGGCGGGCGCCGTTGAGCGCGGCCAGGAACGCCTCCCGGCGCTCGGGGGACAGGCCGCTGACGTAGCGCTGGTTGGGGTCGGTGCGCCGGCGGGCGTCGACCGCCTTCACCAGGTCCGAGCCGAAACCGTGTTTCCGCGCCCACGCGATGTCGTCGACGACGTACGGGAAGGAGAGCAGCTCGTCTGCCGGTGGCGACGTGCCCAGCCACAACTGGAATCCCGCGCGGACCATGCAGTCCCGGGTGAGCAGTGACTCGGCGCGCACCAGAAGCCGCCGATCCTCGGCCGTGACGGGCCCGGACGGGCCCGGATCGGACGACGGCGCGACGGTCAGCGCCGGTGCGGCCGAGGTGGAGCCAGACCGGGCACCGGCGATCGACGACGCGGCCAGCGGCAGTGCCAGGGCGAGGGTGACGATGACGACGATCGCCCGCCGTCCGGGCCGGAACGCTCCGGGTGTTCCGCGTACTCGCATGAGCCGAGCAGACCAGCGCGGTGTTCCCTTTTCGTACCGTCGCCGTACCGTGAGCGCCTGGCCCGCCAACATTCGCGGTGCGGCGCTCGTGGCGTGCGGCCGCATTTACGGGTAGAAACATCTCAACCCCTTCCGGCCCGGCCCTACCTCCGGCGGCAAGGGTCAGAGAGCGCTCTCACCGCCCCCAGCTGCGCCGGAAGTACGCCCGGCCAGCGGAGAGGACGAACCACATGACAACCCCGTCCCGAGACGTGCGCCGGAGATCCGGTCGCACCCTCCTGCTCGCAGTGGTGTTGACCACCGCCACCACGATGACCAGCACGGGGGCCAGCGCCGGCCGCCCGACGCACGGCGCACCCGACTTCGGCCCGAACGTGACGATCTTCGACCCGTCCATGCCGGTCGGCGAGATCCAGCAGACCCTCGACGCGGCGCACGCTCGGCAGGTCGACAACGAGATGGGCACCGAGCGGCACGCCTACCTGTTCAAGCCCGGCACGTACGGCACGGCCGCGCAGCCGTTGCAGGCCAAGGTCGGCTACTACACCGAGGTGTCCGGCCTGGGCGCCTCGCCCACCGACGTGACAGTCAACGGCAAGCTGGAGGTCTACAACCGCTGTCTGGCCGACGGCGGCACCGGCAACTGCCTCGCACTGGTCAACTTCTGGCGCACCCTGTCCAACCTGTCGCTCACCATCAACGCGGCCGGCCAGGACGACTGCCGGTCGTCGGCGAACTTCTGGGCGGTCTCCCAGGCAGTGTCGATGCGCCGACTGAACATCGGCGGCGGCGGTCTGTCTCTGATGGACTACTGCACCGCCGGCCCGCAGTACGCCAGCGGAGGGTTCATCGCCGACTCACGGCTGCCGGCCACTACCAACGGGTCGCAGCAACAGTGGCTGACCCGCAACAGCGAGGTCGGTAGCTGGTCCAACGCCGTGTGGAACCAGGTGTTCGCGGGGGTCGAGGGCGCGCCGGACGACGCCGCGTTCCCCGACCCGCCGTACACCACTCTGGAGACCACCCCGCTCAGCCGGGAGAAGCCCTACCTCTTCGTCGACGGCAAGGGTCGCTACCAGGTGCGGGTGCCCGCCGCGCAGCGCGACAGCCGGGGCGTCTCCTGGGGTGACGGCATCACGCCGGGGCGCACCATCGGGATCGGCGACTTCTTCGTCGCCAAGCCGTCGGACTCGGTGCGCGTCATCAACAGCCAGTTGGCGCGAGGCAAGCACCTGCTGCTCACGCCCGGCACGTACGGCATCGCGCGCAGCATCGAGATCCGGCGCCCGAACACAGTGGTGCTGGGGATCGGGCACGCCACGCTGACCGCCGTGAACGGCGCGATCCCGCTGGACGTGGCCGGTGTTCCCGGGGTGATCGTCGCGGGTGTCACGATCGACGCGGGCCTCGTCGAGTCGCCGGTCCTGCTGCGGGTCGGACGTGAGCACGGCCGCGACGCGAGCAGCCCGCACAACCCGACCACCCTCTCCGACGTGTACTTCCGGGTCGGCGGCCCGCACATCGGGCGGACGAACACCGCGCTGGAGGTCAACAGTGACAACGTGCTCATCGACCACACCTGGGTGTGGCGCGGTGATCACGGCGTCGAGGGCTTCACCGAGGGCGTCAACGGTGACACCGACCGCTGGCGTACCAACACCGGTCGCTACGGGGCCGTCATCAACGGCGACCACGTGACCGCCACCGGCCTCTTCGTCGAACACTTCCAGCGCTACAACACGGTCTGGAACGGCGAGCACGGCACCACGATCCTCTACCAGAACGAGCTGCCGTACGACCCGCCGACGCAGGCCGACTGGATGAACGGCGCGGTCGAGGGCTGGGCCGGGTACAAGGTCGGTGACCGGGTGCGTCACCACACCCTGTACGGGGGTGGGGTGTACGTGTTCAACCAGAACAACCCGTCGATCCACACCGAGAACGGCTTCGAGGTGCCGAACCGGCCGGGGGTGCGGCTGCATCACATCATGACCGTCAACCTCAGCGCCGGCACGATCGACCATGTGGTCAACGGCGTCGGGGACGCGGCCGACATGACCAGGGTCGGCGCTCCGGTCTACCTGACGCAGTACCCGACCCCGTAGCGGGGATCGGGCGTACCGACGGGGCCGGAGCCGGCGATGGCTCCGGCCCCGTCGTCCGTGGCGGGGGCGTCCGCAGAGGAAGAATTCGCGTCGACGGTCTTGAATTCCTATCGAGTCGGTAGGAAAATACGTGAATGCCGGTCGGTCCGCTCCTCACCTCGCATCGGGTCGTCGACCTGATGCGAACCGCCAGTGAGCTGTGTCCGAGCGCACCGGGCACCGACTGAGCACCGCAGCACCGCACCCCTCTTCCGGCCGCACCGCCGGCTCACGCGTCGACTCGTGACCCGGCGCGGCTCCGCACGCCCGTCACCGCGCTTCTGAACCGATCCGGCACCGTCGGCTCGGTTCACCACCATGGAGGTACGCCATGACATCCGACCAGCCACCGCCCAACCCGCCGACGGCCGGTGCGTCCCGGCTCGCGTTCAACGAGGACTGGGCGGCGACCATCCTCGGCCTGGTCCTGCTCGCACTGGTCCTGCTCGGTGCCATCCCCGCCGGATTGGTCCCCTGATGACCGCCGACGCGACCCGGACGGGCACCGAGGCCGCCACGGTCGGCGACGCACGCGTCGACGAGCCGCCCGCCGAGGACGTGATCGAGCGCGACACGTCGTCGACCACCGCCGATCCTGTCGAGCCGACAAATGCGGCGCGTGTCGGGGCATTCTGGGCGTGGACGGCGCTCGGCCTGCTGATCGTGGTCGGTCTCGCCGCGCTCACCCGCTACCTGGAGCAGAACGTCCCGGCCTGGGCCGAGGGCACCGCCATCGAGGACGTCGGAGCGGCTGTCGAGTACCCGGTCTACGCGATCCTGCTCGGCCTGCTCGGCAACGTCGCTGTCACAGTGCTCGGGTGGCGGGACCGGATCGCCGCCGCGTTCCGAACCGAGTTCTTCATCAAGACCGGTCTGGTGCTGCTCGGGGCGTCGATCAACCTGGCCGTCATCGCCAGCGCCGCCGGCCCGGCGATCGCCCAGGCGATCCTGCTGATCAGCGGGGTGTTCCTGTTCACCTGGTGGTTGGCCGGCAGGTTCGGCCTCGACGACAAGTTGCGGGCGCTGCTCGCGTCGGCGGTGTCGATCTGCGGGGTCAGCGCGGCGATCGCCGCCGCCGGCGCGGTGCGGGCCCGTCGTGAGCAGTTGGCCTACACGGCGAGTCTGGTCATCGTCTTCGCGCTGCCGTCCATCTTCATCCTGCCCTGGTTGGCCGACGTGTTCGGGCTCTCCGACGCGGTGGCCGGCGCCTGGATCGGTGGCAACATCGACACCACCGCGGCGGTCACCGCGGCGGGTGCGCTCGCCGGTGAGGAGGCGCTCCAGATCGCCAGCATCGTCAAGGTCACCCAGAACGCCCTGATGGGCGTGGTGGCGGTCGCGCTCACCGCGTACTTCACCCTGAAGGTGGAACGACGGCCCGGCGCGGCCCGACCGGGCCTCGGTGAGCTGTGGACGCGGTTCCCGAAGTTCGTCCTCGGCTTCATAGCGGCCTCGGTCATCGCCACCTGGTATCTCGACGCGGCTGGCGCGGACGGCAAGGCCACCATCGCCGTCGTCAACGACCTGCGCGTGTGGTTCCTGATCCTGGCCTTCGTCAGCATCGGCCTGGAGGTCCGGGTCGCGTCGCTGCGGGAGGCGGGCTGGCGACCGGTAGCGGTGTTCGCCAGTGCCACGGTGTTCAACCTGGCGTTGGCGCTCGCCCTGGCGTCCCTGCTGTTCCGCAACTTCTCGGCCTGAGTCGGCCGGCCGCCCCTGCGGACGGTGGTGGGGCCGGAGCCAGGTTGGCTCCGGCCCCATCGCGATCAGCGGGGTGGTGTCGTCGAGGTGGTCGGCGCGCGGTGGGACCGACCCGACCGGGTGTGCGAGGTGGGCGTCTTCACCGGGTCGAACGGAAGATCCTTCCTGGTCCGTGCGGGCGCCGCCAGGAACGACGCCGCCGTCTCGGTGGGCCGCTTGGCGCGGCGCGGCACGGCTGCCGTGACGGGGGTGTTCTTCGCCGACCGGCTGTGCCGAGCACCGGCCTTGTGCCGGCCGGTGCCGGTGCGCGCCTCGGCTCCCGCGACTGTCACCGGGCTGGGGATCAGCACGGGGAGGGGGCTGGCGGTGCGCCCCGCGCGCCGGTGCCGCGCGCGTCCGCTGCCGGTCTTGAACCCGAGCGCGGGCCGTTCCACCAGGTGCCAGGAGAGCACGGCGCACACGAGGGCACCGAGCAGGCTCAGCACGATGTAGCCGAGCATCCCGAATCGGGCCCCGCCGAGCAGCGCGATCATCTGCTGCACCGGGAAGCCGTAGATGTAGATGCCGTACGTGTAGTCGTGCCGGCGGCTGATTCCGGACAGCCGCTTCGGCAGCGCGACGGCCGCGAAGAGCACCAGGTAGGCGAACGCCGGCACACCCACAGCGAAGAACCCGCCCAGCCACAGCGAGCCGACCAACGCGACGCCGGCCAGCACGCCCAGCTCTCTGGTCACCGGGATCCGGTGCGCGTACAGGCGGGCGGCGGCGCCGAGCAGGAACAGGAAGCCGAGCATCAGCGTCCAGTCGGCGGCGAACGCGCCGAGCAGGGGGAACGGCCCGATCGCGCCGTGTTGCGGCGGGCGGGAGCTCCAGGTCGGCGCCGTGAAGAAGTCCCGCAGGACCAGGGCGTAACAGACGGCGGTGAGGACGAGTACCGCGCGAGGCGCCCGGTGCAGCACCGAGGTCACCACGAGGATGCCGACGATCCCGTAGAACGCCAGGTCGTACCGCAGAGTCCACAGTGAACCGTCGAATGCGCTCGGCCCGCCGACGATCTGGCCGTACGGAGTGTCGGCCAGCAACCCGGAGATGGGGAACTGCTCCATCGAGGCGAGGAAGTTCGTCGTGACGTAGTCGAAGGGCCCCTCAGGGTGCCCCCAGAACCCGTCGAGGTTGCCGTTCTCGTACAGCGCCGCCAGGGGCGCGAAGACGAACGCGGTGACCAGCAGGCAGGCCCACAGCCCGGGGAAGACCCGCAGCAGGCGGGCGCGGACGTACTGGCGCAGCGTGGAGCGCAGCGCGCTGTCGGTGATGAGGAATCCCGAGATCAGGAAGAATCCGTACAGGCAGAGGGTTCCGAGGTCGCTCTGCCGGCCGAAGGTGGCCGCGCCGAGGTTGTGCTGGCCGAAGCCGAGCGGGCCGGCGTGCGCGATGATCACGCCACAGGCCATTGCCAGGCGCAGGACGCCGAAGGCGTTGTGCTGGGCGGAGTATCTGCCCTGCAGCGTCGCGGAACGCTGCCCGTTCAACTTCGCCTGCACCTGGGAACTCCTCTGATCACTGAACTGTGTGGACCGACGGCTCGGAGCGCTGCCGATCGATGTGCCAATTATCAGTGGGTAAGGGAGGTTTGTCCGGAAATTGGGATGATTGTCCAGGTTGGCTGCCGTTAGCCGATGGCGGCGGCGGTGCGGCGACGCTGCACCACCCGACGGGCCGGTACGTTCAGCAGCCCCGCCAGGGCGACGACGGAGCGGTCACTCGCCCGCCCGTCGCCGAACGGCGAGTCCACGACGGCGGCCCGCCCGCTGGCAAGGTGGCGGAGCCCCGCCGACAGGAGCAGTTCGGGATCGGTTCCCACCAGCTCGCCGCGGCCCGGCGTCAGGGCCTCCGGACGTTCCGTGGTGTCCCTGGTGACCAACAACGGCACCCCCAGGGTGGCGGCCTCCTCCTGGAGCCCGCCCGAGTCGGTGACGACCAGGTCGGCCGCCCGCAGCAGCCCGACCATCTGTGGATACGGCAGCGGTGGCGTGACCCGGGCGTTGGCGACGCCCGCGAGGCCCGTGGTGACCTCCGCGCTGAGCTGCGGGTTCGGGTGGGTGACCATCACGATCTGGGCGTCGGGGCACGCGCGCGCCAGGCGACGGAGCCCATCCACGGTGGCAGCCACCCCCTCGCCCCAGTTCTCCCGCCGGTGCACAGTGGCCACCACCAGCTTGCGGGCCGCGTCGACCCAGTCCGGCGCCTGGGCCATGCCGCGCTCCACCAGGTCGTGGAGGGCGTCCACGACGGTGTTGCCGGTCACCACTATCGCGCTGGAGCGAATGCCCTCACCGATGAGGTTCGCCCGGGCCGCCGGGGTCGGCGCCAGGTGCAGCGCCGCGATGCGGGCGAGCATCGCGCGGTTGGCCTCCTCGGGGAACGGTCGGTCCAGGTCGTTGGTCCGCAGCCCGGCCTCCAGGTGGACGACCGGGACGTGCCGCCAGAACGCGGCCGTCCCGCCGGCCAGGGCGGTCGTGGTGTCCCCTTGCACCACGACCGCCGCTGGACGGTGGTGTGTGAGCAACTCGTCGATGCCCGTGATCAGTGCCGCCGCCAGTTCGGCGAGCGAGCCGCTCCGCCGTTGCGGGCGCAGGCTCACCTCCGGGCGGAGACCGAACGGGGCGAGTGCCTCGGCGACGCGTCCCGGCTGTTGACCGGTATCCGCCACCCGTACCGTGAACCTCGGATCATCGAGGAGACGGCGGATCAGAGGCGCGGTCTTCACTCCTTCCGGCCTGGTGCCGGCGAGGATCAGGACCTCTCGCGGTGTCGAGCTGCTCGCACACATGTCGGGTCAGCTCCTGGCAGCCGCGCGGCGACGCCGGTAGAGCGAGAACCCGCCGGTGGTGCCGGCCACGAGCGCGCCGAGACCGAGTGCGAGCGGTGCCCCGGCGAGCGGGATCACCGGAATGGGGGGCGCGACCGCGTTGGCCCCGCAGCTCGACGTGCCGATGGTGACCCCGGCCAGCGCTCCACCGAGCGCCGTCAGGTTCAGCGCCGTGACGGTGAGTTGGCCCACGCCGGAGCTGGACTGGCCGTTGAGGGTCAGGTCGATCAGCCCCGGGATGCTCAGGCCGGTGTTCGGCGCCGGGTTGACCGGCAGGGCGAGCAGGGTCGTCTCGATGCCCAGGATCGTCGAGACGATCCGGGCGTTGACCAGGCTCGCGGTGCCGGTCGCCGAGGGGCTGCTGGTGGCCTGGCACGACGAGTAGATGGCGTCGGCGACGAGTGCGATCGTGGCGAGGCCGCTGGTACCGAGGGTCAGCGTCACCCCGGCGCCCGGAGTGACGAGGCACGACCCGCCGGGTCCGATGGTGATCGAGCCGCCGGTGCCGAGCACACCGGCGCAGGCCGCCGAGGTGCCGTCGTTGAACGCCCGGACGCTCTGGCCCAGCACCCCTGCGGTGATGACGGTCTGCCCGCCGAGCACGCCCAGCGGCGGATTCTGGTTACCGGAGATCGACTCGGTGGTGCCGTCGTTGGTGGCCGACGCCGTGCCGGAGCTGGCGAGGCCACCACCGAACAGGCTGATCTGAAGGGCCGAGGCGGAGGACTGGGAGGTGTCGGCCATTGCCGGAGAGGCCGCCAGGACGACCATGGCGAGACCACCGGCCAGCACCGCGGCGGTGCGGGCGAGACCGGATCTAACTCGTGGCATAGATGTCTACTTTCTGGTGTGGGCGGTTGCGGGGCGGTCTGTGGTGGGGGTGGCGAGGTGCGAGAGGTGGCTGAGATGCCGGGGCGGTCGGATCGACCGTGGTCCGTCGTTGCGACGCGACCGGCGTGCCGGTTGGCCCCGACTCGGCTGGGCCGGCACGGCGGCCCGACCCACTGCCGCCTGGCCGACGGCCACCCGGCCCACGGCCCGAGCCGGAGCCGGCTGCGGATCGGCGGCACGGGCGGTCTTCTGCCAGTCCGTGCGGGCCGTCACCATGCGGGCGAAGGCCAACCAGACCGCCAGCGACTGGGCGTAGCTGTACAGCCAGTGGCAGACGCCGAGCAGCAGGGCTTTGGAAATCGACAGCTGCGGCTCACAACGGATCCGGTAGACGATGCCCCACAGGGCGAACGGTCCGATGCCGAAGACGAGCACGAGCGGGGGTACGCCCCAGCCGCCACTGTTCCACCAGCCGCGCAGCCCACCCATCGTGTTGTCGATGTAGTAGGACATCACCACCAGGCAGGCGACGTAGATCGGTGTGCCGAGCAGCTGGGTCCACGGCGCGGCCAGGAAGTGGGCGATCTCCAGGGTGGCCGAGTTGCGGATGCGCGGCGAGCGCAGCACCTTGCCGAGGTAGCGGCCACACTGCATCGACCCCTGGGCCCAGCGGGTGCGCTGCCGCACCAGCGGGCGGATCCGGGTCAGCGCCTCCTGGGCCACCCAGCTCTCCGGGCAGTACTCTGTGCGACCGCCGGCCAGCAGGATGTGCAGGCCCAGCTCGAAGTCCTCCAGGAGGGCGCCGTGCCACGGTGTGCCGTGCTGATCGGCGATCTCGTTGAGCAGGGACAGCCGGGTGAACTGCCCGTTGCCGCCCATCGCCACGCTGCCGGTGCGTCGCCGTAGCGACTGCATGGCGGCGATCGGGGCGCGGAACTCCATGTCCTGTAGCCGGATCAGCAGCCGTCCCCAGCGACCGACCTCGGTCGGCTGCGCGTACCGGCGCGGCGCGCACTGGAGCATCCGCACCTCCACCTGGACCGCGCCGACCTGCGCCGAGCCGAAGTACTGACGGCCGGAGAGGGCGACCGGACCCTGGGGGTCGAGTCGGCTGTCCGCGTCCAGCACCCCGACGATCACCCGGGTACGGTCCGCGTTGGCGGGCAACGACTGCTCGATGCGTCGCCAGGCGGCGTTGAGGGCGGCGCCCTTACCCTGTCGCGCGTCCGGCAGTTGACGCTGGACCACGTGCACCCGCGGTTGGTCGGTGAACGCGGCCAGTTCGGCCAGCGTGCCGTCGTCGGAGGCGTCGTCGACGCACCAGACGGTCGCTTGCGGGAAGTCGCAGAGCAGGCGCCGCACGGTCTCGCCGATGACCGACGCCTCATTGCGGCACGGCACGATGATGTGCCAGTCGAAGCCGTCCGGGCTGCCGCCCCGACTACGTCCACTCTTCAGGTGGAACACCAGGATGCTCAGCACGTACGCACAGAAGCTGACGCACAGCAGGAACGCCGCGGTGTTGAGCAGGGCGAGCGACTGCGTCTCAGTGGACACCGGCGACCGTCCCGGAGATCCGCTTGGTCCGGCTGACCAGGACCACGAAGAGGATGGTGACGGCGATCAGACCGGCGGTCGTGATCACCGAGCCGATCAGCACGTGGCTGCGTTCGTAGCCCA
This sequence comes from Micromonospora hortensis, assembly GCF_022230935.1. Classification (NCBI taxonomy): domain Bacteria; kingdom Bacillati; phylum Actinomycetota; class Actinomycetes; order Micromonosporales; family Micromonosporaceae; genus Micromonospora; species Micromonospora hortensis. The sequence continues at coordinate 81,550 of NZ_JAKKFE010000001.1, read as the reverse complement.
GCTTGAAGCCCCAGGTCTGCATCGAGACCACCACCGCGCCGAGTCGGAGCTGGTTCACGGTGACCAGCAGCACGACGGCCATCGCCAGGGCGTTGAGTCCACGCGTCAGTGAGATGCGGCGGAACCCGACCAACGTCGACGCGAGCACGATCGGCGGGATCAGCAACATGGCTACCGAGCAGCCGCTGGAGACCATGAAGCCGACCCAGCGCTCGTCCAGTGGGAAGATCACGGCCGCGCCGATGGATTTGGTGTCCGCCAGCCCGACGGCGTTGACGAGATGAGCGTTCAGCCACGCCTCCGCGCTGGCGATGTCGTGCCACCGCCAGAGCATGGCGACGGCGGCGGCGACTCCGATCAGGCCACCCGCGCTGGCGCGCAGCCACGACCCGCGTCGGGCACCTGTCATCGCTCGCGGCCCAACATGGCGACGAGCCACAGTGCCAATCCCAGCACTACCAGCCCGACGCCGACCAGCAACCAGGACTGGACAGCAACCCCGGTGGCGGCAAGGCCACCTCCGATGTGTGGCCCCTTGGTGGGTACTCCGTACATGCCAACTCCCTCGCTCACTCGAAGGCCAGAATGGCATCGCAGAATCGGGCAAAGAGGATAAAGCGGCATAGAGACCCTAAAGAGTGATTAAATGCTTCATGAGTGGGCAGGCGGGTGACTCGAACGGCTACATCCCTTGCCCCGCAACAGGTTCAGCGTCCCGAGAGTTCGTGCAGAGGTGGTAAAGATGGTGACCGGTATCCCCGGCCGCACGCTCACGCCGGCGCCGTCGAGGTGGCGGGCGATGGCCGGCTGGAAGAAGGCGGGCCTCGCCCTGCTCCTGATGTTCGGCGTGCTCTGCGCGGGCCTCGTCACCGTCGGCTTCGGCCTGAAGCACAGGTACGAGAGCCGCGTGCAGCGCGAGGACATCCTCGGTCAGGGCACCCACGACGACCGCCGGTGGGAGTCGGGGCCGCTCAATCTCCTGCTGCTCGGGTCGGACTCCCGCGACGGCGAGCCGGACCAGGCCCTCTACCCCGGGCAGCGGTCGGACACCATCATGCTGGTGCACGTCAACGCCGCGCGGGAGGCCGCCACCGTCGTCTCCATCCCCCGGGACAGTTACGTCGACGTGCCCCCGGCGGGGCAGACCTGGTCCGGTGGTCCCAACAAGATCAATGCCGCGTTCGCGTTCGGCGGGGCCGCGCTGGCCGCCGAGACGGTCGCCAAGCTCACCGGGCTGCCACTCGACGGCGTGCTGGTGGCCAACTTCGCCGCCGTCCGCAAGCTGGTGGACGCGGTGGAGGGGATCAACGTGTGCCTGCCGTACACCGTCAAGTCCTCGGACACCGGCGCCACCTGGCCCGCCGGCTGCCACGACCTGGACGGCAAGGCGGCCGACGACCTGATGCGGCAGCGGCACGGTGTGCCCGGCGGAGACTTCGGCCGCATCTACGACCAGCAGCTCGTGGTACGCGCCCTGGCCGAGCGGGTCACCGCGACGAATCTGCTCACCAGCCCGACCCGACTCGACCGGGTGCTCACCACCGCCGCCGAATCTCTTGTCGTCGACCGCGACCTGAACCTCACCGACCTCGCCCTCGTGCTGCGCAAGGTGAAGCCGGAGACGGTCCAGTTCGTCACAGTCCCGTTCAGCGACGCGAACCTGCAGACCCCGGCCGGGTCCGCCGTACGCCTGGACGAGGTCCGGGCCCCGGCGCTCTTCGCCGCCCTGCGCGAGGACCGGGTGGCGCAGTGGGTAGCGGCCAACCCGCAGACGCCACCGGCCAACTGAGCACTGGTACGAAGACGGCGGGTGGGAGGTCCTGAGACATCCCACCCGCCGTCACTGTCGGCCCAGGTCTAGCGCGACCGCCGCCAGTAGCGGCAGGTCCAGTCCACCTGGTGCAGCTCGTCCTCGATGCCGTGCTCGGCGCGGAAGTCGTCGACGGCCTGCTTGCAGCCGCGCACCGCGTGGTAGTCGTCGATGATCACGTAGCCTCCGACGGAGAGCTTCGGGTAGAGCGAGCGCAGCGCCACCATCGTCGAGTCGTAGAGGTCCCCGTCGAGACGCATGACCGAGATCCGTTCCACCGGCGCGGTCGGCAGGGTGTCCGAGAACCAGCCCTTGAGGAACCGGACCTGGTCGTCGAGCAGCCCGTAGCGCTCGAAGTTCGCCTTAACCTGCTCCAACGACACCGCCAGGAACGGCACCTGCCAGAGCGCGTCCTCGACGTCCTCGACCCGGTGGGGAGCCGGCTTCGGTAGGCCGCGGAACGAGTCCGCTACCCACACCGTCCGGTCCCGGTCGCCGTAGGCGCGCAGCATCCCGCGCATGAAGATGACCGCCCCGCCGCGCCACACACCGGTCTCGATCAGGTCACCGGGCACGCCCCGCTCCAACACGTCCTTGACGCATCGCTCCAGGTTGTCCAGCCGCCGTAGCCCGATCATGGTCTCGGCCTCCGGTGGCCAGTCCCGGCCGGTGGCCCGCGCCTCCGCGTCGAAGGGGAACTGGAGCACCAGCTCCAGGCCCTTACGTTGCAGCAGGTGCCGGCCGCGCTGGAGGATCCGGCCGTGCAGGGACCCTTGGCGTGGGTGGTAGGGCATCCACGTCTCGCGGAAGACGTATCGGGTCAGTGCCTTCTTGAGCAGATCGCAGTAGAGGGCGCGGGGGTCGTCCAGCGACGGCTCGGACGCCTGTGTGGGTATCAACATCTCACTCATCGGCCTGTCTCCTTGTCAGTGTCGTTCGTGGCCAGCTGGGCGGGCCGCCTGTCGTGGGCGGGCCGCCGACCGTCGCTCCGTCCGTCGTCAGCCCCGGCGTTCGGCGTCGCCGACGGCTACCGCCCGTCGCAGCACGATGGGCCCGGTGGAGGGCTGTTCCGCACTCGGCCGCCCGGCGGTCAGCAACTCCTGCCCGAAGACCGGCCAGTGGTCCGTCAGGTGGGCAACCGGGGTGTCCGGGGAAGGCTCCGGTGGCGCTGCCTCCGCCACCGGCGACCGCCAGACCGTCTCGGGTCGGGCCAACGGTCGGCCGAGAACAGCCGCCACGGCGGGACCGCCGCCCCAGGCCGGAGCCGCGGGCTCGGGCTGGGCGGTGCGCGTCGGCACCTGCTCGGGCTGGTCCGGGACATCGGTCACCACCGGATTCGGCTGGGTGATGGCATCCTCGATCCGGGTCGGTCCGGCCGGCGCCTCCGTGGACGCCACGCTGCCGTACGCGGTGCGCCCGGCCGTCGTCCTCTCGACCGGCTGACGCTCGGCCGTCGCGCTCTCGGCCGTCGCACTGCCCACCGGCTTGCGGTCGACGGGCTTGCGGTCGACCGTCGTGCCCTCGACCGTCCTACCCTCGACGGTCCTGCCGGCCGGGGCCGACTCACCCGAGCTCTGTCGGCGGTGCCGTCCGGGCGGTCCGGACTTGTCCTCGACCAGGGCGCTGACCAGCTCACGGATGACCGCGCCCTGGGCGCCCGCCTTCGTCGCCGGCAGCGCCAGGGCATCCTGGGCCGCGCCCGGCACCAGGGCCGGTTGCTCGCTGCTCGGCCGGTGGTCAGTGCGGGGCACCGCCCCGATCACCACGACACCGGCCAGCGGCAGCCCGAGCTGTTGCACGAGCCGGGCCGCCCGGGTGCTGTCGTCCAGGTTCGTCCTGCCGGCGCGGACGACAAGCAGCACGCCGTCCGCGTGCTGGGCGAACGCCGAGATCTCCCGTCCGGCCAGGATCGGCGGCGCGTGGACGATCACACAGTCCTCGTCCTCGCCCAGCACGTTGAGCAGCCCGCCCAGCTCGTGCAGGGCCTCCGTGTCGGCGCCCTCGCGAGGCTCGGCCGGCAGCACGGTCAGGGTGGGGAAGTCGACCAGGCGCACCGGCGGGCACTTCTGGGCCAGCACCTGCTGCCAGGTGTGCGGCGCCTCCGGGAAGTGGCCCGACAGCACCGGGTCCCGTACCGCCCCGTCCACCAGTGTGGCCCGACAGTGTTCGTCGGCCATGCCGAGACCGAGCAGGGCGGTCACCAACGCCTTGCCGTCGTCGTCGTGTGCGCTGGTGACCAGGATTCGCCGGCGGGGCAGGGGAGCGGTGAGCACACTCAGTGTCGAGATCGTGGCACGTACCGCGTCGGCGACGTTGGTGCGGCCGTACAACGCGGCGGCGTGATGGCGGGCGAAGCGGCGCGGCAGCTTCGGCAACACCCCGATCACCGGCAGGCCCAGGCGTGCCTCGATCTGGCCGATGTCGCGCAGCCGGCTGTCGAACCGGTCGCGCAGGATGGTCGCGCCCCAACCGGCCAGCAGCCCGGCCAGGGCCCCGAGCACGCCGTTGAGCAGCGGCTTCGGGAAGGCTGGCCGGGCCGGCGGGCTGGCGGTGTCGAGAACCCGCGCGTTGATGCTCGTGGAACCGCCCATGTCCAGCCGGCCCAACTGCTGACTGACGGCGCGGGAAGCGGCGTTCGCGATCGCGGCGGCCTGCGTACCGGTGCTGGCGCTCGCGTGCACGGTGATGATCTGGAGGCCGAGTTCGTACTCGCCGCTGACGTGACCGAGCACCGCCCGCTCGGGCAGCTGCAGCGAACGCGCCGCCTCCAGCGCGACCTCCCGCGACCCGACCAGTCGGGCGATGGTGGGCGTGAGGTTCTGGGCGAGGGCCAGATCGGCAGGTCTGTCCTCGTCGGTCTGCTCGGCGCTGACCAGCACGGAGGCTTCCGCCTCGTAACGCGCCGGGAGGAGCTGTGTCACTCCCTGCGCGGCGGCCAGGCCCGCGCACAGGCCGAGCAGCGGTACGCCCACCCGGCGCCAGGAGGCACCGAGCAGACCTTTGACATCTATCGACGCGCTCATCAGGCGATCGCCTCTCTGGTTGGGTGCCCGGCCTCGGCGGGCGATGTGCGGAGGGACCTGGCCGGGGACCGCAGCCCGCGCCAGGTCGTGCAGAGGGTCTCGGCGATCCGGTCCCAGCCGAACTCGGCGCCGGCACGGGCCAACCCCCTGTTGGCCAACTGCCCGGCGAGCGCCGGGTCGTCGCGCAGCCGCGCGAGGCGGGCGGCGAGCGCGGTGACGTCGCCGGCCGGAAAGACGAGACCGGCGTCGCCCACCACGTAGGGGATCTCGCCGACGTCGCTGCCCACCACGGGTACGCCACACGCCATCGCCTCGACCAGCACCCGGCCGAACTGCTCGCGCAGCGGGATGCCGATCCACGGCAGGGTGTTGCGCTGCACCACCTCGACCGACGGCATCGCCAACACGTCCATGTCGTTGAGCAGCGTGGGCAGTTCGGCGTGCCCGGCCCAGCCGTGCCGGTGCACCCGGCCCGGTCGGCGCGCGGCGGCCCGCTCGATCTCGGCGCTGAGGCTGCCGTCACCGACCAGCGACACGTCGCAGTCGATCAGCTCGGCGGCGCGCAACAGGTCGACCACGCCCTTGTGCGGCTCGAACCGCCCGACGAACCCGACGGTGAACGGGCGCGCGGCCGGATCGGTGGGCAGTGGTTGGAACGTCCGGGTGTCCACGCCGAGCGGCACGATGGTGGCCGGGCCCCGGTAGCCCTTGATCCGCAGAACGTTCAGCGCCGCGGGTGTGATCGGGAAGGCGTGGTCGACGGACAGGTAGGACTGTCGCTCGATCCGGGGGAACGGCACCGGAAAGCGGGTAACCACGTTCTGCGCGGCGTACAACGTGGTGGGCACCCCGGCCCAGCAGCGTTGACGCAGCCGCAGCGCCTGCCAGGTGGTGAGGTACGCGGCCTCGCCGATGACGTGCAGGATGTCCGGGCGGGCGGTGGTCACGTCGTGCTGGCCGGGCAACCGGAACAGCACCGAGGCCATGTGCCCGGTCAACGACTCGCCGAGCAGGTGCGGAACGACGTGGTACCGCAGCCGGTGGTGTCGACGGGCCAGCCGGGCCAATTCGCGGCGGGTCCCCGGGGACACGTCCGCGGCGAGCACGGTGAGGGTGACGTCCGGCTGTTCGCACAGAACGTCGAACAGGTCCGTCCAGTGTTCGGTGCGCTTGCCGACGACAGTTGTCAGGACGTGCATCACGCTCCTCCTCTCGTTTCAGGTCGGGTGACCGCGATCCGGCCGACGCGGGTCCAGGCCCGCAGCCGGGCCTTCCCGGCCCGGGGTTGCACTGGCATTCGCGCCCCGGCCAGTCCGATACCGATCAGTGCGCGCAGGAGCACCACGCCGCGTACCGCGCGCAGGGTGCCGGCGCGGTGGCGGGCGAAGAACCGCAGCATGCTGCGGTACAGGTGAGGCCAGATCCAGGCCGGGTCGGAGCTGCTCGCCCCGCCGGTGTGCACGGCGGTCACCGAGGGCACGTACAGCACCTCGGCGCCGCGCCGGGCCGCCTGGAGGCACAGCTCCTCGTCCTCGTAGTACAGGAAGTAGCCCTCGTCGAGGCCGCCGATCGCCACGAACAGCTCGCGGCGCACCGCCAGGCAGGCACCGGAGAGCCAGTCCACTGCCACCGGCTGCGCCCCGCGCACGCAGGCGTCGTACGCGGCCCGGCGCTGCCGGCCGCTGAGCAGCCGTCGTAGCGACACCGGCACCAGCGACCCACCGAACCGGCTGGCCAGCACCGTGCCGAGGGATTCGAACCGGTGGGCGCTGATCGCGACCCGGCCGTGCGCGTCGGTGAGCCGTGGCCCCGCGATGCCCACCGACGGTCGGTCGCGCAGCACCCGGACCAGTTCCGCCACCGCGCCGGGGGTGACCACGCAGTCCGGGTTGACCAGGAGCACGACATCGGTGTCGACCCCGGCCGCGGCCCGGTTCACGGCGGTGGCGAATCCGGTGTTGGTGGGGCTGGCGAGGACCGTCACCTCCGGGAACCGGCTTCGGACGAGGTCGACGGTGCCGTCGGTGGAGGCGTTGTCCACCAACCGCACCGGAACCCGCGCCTGCCGCAGCGCGGTCAGGGCGGCGACGATCTGTCCCGCCGAGTTGTGCGTGACCACCACTGCGGTGGCGTCGGCCGCGCTCATGCCGCCACACCCGTTCGGGTCAGGGCGCCGCGCAGCAGCGGCGGCCGGGCGGGTCGCCGTAGCCGCGCCCCCTCGTGGCGTGCCGTGAGGAGGGTCAGCGCCGGCAGCAGACCCAGCTCCCAGTGCCCGTCGGTGGGCGCCGCGAAGAGGGCTGCGGCCAGGAAACCGCAGGACAGCGCCGCGAACGGCAGCGTGATCCCGTCCCGACTGCGCAGGCCGACGCGGATGCTGCGCAGGATCGGCCAGAGGACCAGCAGGAGCCCGACCAGCCCGAGGTTGGCAAGGACTGTGACGTAGAAGGCGTGGTACACCGGCCCGACGTCGGTGAAGGTGAAGCCGGACAGGTAGATGTCCGGCGTGGTCTGTCCGAGGCCGGCCCCGACCAGCGGCTGGTCGGCGAAGACGCCCAGACCCACCTCGGACTCCACCCCCCGGTAACCGGCGGACTGCTGGAACCCCTTGGTGATCTCCGTGGCCCGCTCCCGTACCCCTGGCTGCAGGGCGAGGATCGCGGCGACAGCGACCGCCGTGGCGGCGGTGGCGGCCAGGCCGGTCCGGACCGTGCGGCCGCCGCGGACCAGCATGATCAGCCCGGTCAGCGCCGCGGCGAGCCAGATCCCCCGGTACGACGCGAGGAGCACGTCGACGGCGAAGAAGCCGCCGAGCAGGAGGGCGCCGGCCCGACGCCAACCCCGCACCCGACCGGCGATCCAGATCAGCGCGGGGATGGCCATGAGGGTGATGAGCCCGCCGTGCCGCCCCGGTGCCGCCACCGAAATGGCCGTGAAGACCCCCGCCAGCACCACGTACAGGATGCCGGCGGCCAGGATCCGACGCGGCGTGGTGAGGGTGTGGGTGGCGACGAAGAAGTACACCGGGATCGTGGCCACCTGGTACGCGGCGACCAGCACCTCCGCCGGGAGGTTGCCGACGGCCAGGCCGTAGGTGGCCGCCACGACTGTCAACCCGACCAGGACCAGCATTCCCACGTCGGCGGCGGTGCGCCGGATGCCCCGCTCCGCCCCGAGCCAGTGGCGGGCGGCCAGCGCGGCGCCGCCGGCGGCCAACAGCAGCACCTTCACCGCGATGTAACCGCGCACGTCGCCGCCGCTGAGCAGGGCACCGACAACGGCGCCGCCGATGATGCCAACCGGCAGGACGGCCCAGGGCCAGAGCAGGAACGCGCCGAAACACAGCACTCCGATGGCGGCGGCCAGGCCGACCGGCCCGGGCAGCAGGGTCACCACTGTCACCACACCGCCCAGCGCGGCGCCGGCGAGCACCACACCGGGCGCGACGATCGGCACTCTCATCGCGGCAACCCCGCCAACAGGGAACGCAGCTGGACGCCCCGTGCCGACCAGCTGTTGCGGGTGGCGACCTCCCGGCGTCGGGCGGCGTCGTCGGGCGCGTCGGCGCGGTCCAGCGCGTCGGCCAGCGCCGCGGCGAAGCTCGCCGGGTCGGCGGCGAGGGCGATGGTGTCGCCCAGTGCCTGCAGCGCCGGCAGCGGCGTCGCGACGACGGGTTTACCGAGGGCCAGATACTCGAAGCACTTCTTCGGGTGCACGTAGTCGATCAGCCCGCCCACCCGGTAGGGGATGATGGTGACGTCGCAGGCCCGCAGGATGCCCGGCACGTCTGCGAAGCGGACGGCGTCGACAAGCACCACGTTGGACAGTCCGGCGAGCGGGGCACGGCCGGCCCGGGTGGACGGACCGATCAACACGAACGTCCACTCCGGATGGGCGCGCGCCACAGTGGCGACCAGGTCCGCGTCGAAGGCCCGGGTGTCGACCGCCCCGCTGTAGCCGATCAGTGGTCGGCGCAGGCTGAGCAGCCAGGGCGCGACCGGGCCGTCCGGCGAGAAGCGGTGCGGGTCGCATCCGTTGGCCAGCACCACCGGTGCCGGGTCGGAGGCGGGCATCCGGTCGGGTAGCGCGGTGGAGGAGGCGAGGACGAGGTCGGCGGCGCCGACGGCGGAGCGCAGCGCGCGGCGCAGGTGCCAACGGTTCCAGGGCCGGGTGAACGTCCAGTCCAGGTCGGTGGCGTCGTAGACGACGGCGGAGGCGCCCAGCCGGGCGGCCACCGGCGCGGCCAGGTCCTCGTCCAGCCAGAGCAGTCGTACGGATGCCGCCCGCCGCTGGAACCAGCGGCGCAGCACCCGCGCGGCGAGCCAGCGGTTGACCCGGTTGACCGGGGGCAGGTGCCGGCCGAACGGCAGCAGCGTCGGCGCGGCGCACTGCCACAGACCGTCGGCCACCTGCCGAACCTGGACCCGCCAGCGCGGGAGGTGCCCGGCCGGGTCGACGAAGAGCACCCGGTGGTCGACGGTCAGCTCGCGGGCCAGCGCGTGTTGCCGGTGGGCGCCGTTCGCCCACGGTGTGCCGCTGAAGATGACCACCCAGTCGCTGTCGTCGGCGGGCGTCACGACCGCTGCGGCCGCCGGTTGCAGGGTGGTGGTGTGCTCAGCCACGGCCCGACCGTTCCATCGGACGTGGCGCTCCGGCGGGCAGCAACTCGTCCTCGCCGAGGCGGCCGAGCACCGGGCGGGCGCGCTCGTCGTCGAGTCGCAGCAGGCGGGCGCCGGCGTGTCGGTCCAGCCAGCCACGCAGCGCACCGGCCGCGATCCGCCGGTTGATCCAGTTGACCAGCGGCACCGCACCACCCAGCGGTAGCGCGGTCGGCGCGACGGCGTGCCAGGCCGCCGAACCGATCGGGGTCACCTCGCACCGCCAGCGCGGCCGACGTCCCGGCGGGTCGACGAAGAGCAGCCGTTGCCCGGGCGCCAACTGCCCCAGCACCGTCGAATGCCCGTCGACGGACCAGCGGGTCCGGCTGAACAGCACCACCCAGTCGCGGGTGTCACCGTCGGGCAGCGGGCCGACGTCGCCGCGCAGCGCGGCGAGCAGGTCGCCCAGGCCCAGCTGTACGGACCGACCGAAGAGGCGCTTGACCAGGTGATCGGCGATCAGCGCGGCCCGGAACACCGGCAACCGGTACCGGGGCTGGGTCAGCCGCAGATACCCGACCAGGCTGCCCAGCAGGTGTCGGAAGCGGATGGTCGGCCCGAGCAGCCGGCAGGACGCGCCCCGGCTGTGCGTCACCACGGCGTCCGGGAGCATCCAGAGCTGGTGCCCGGCCTGGTCGAGCTGCCGCGCGAGGACCGCGTCGTTCCAGTAGACGGGGAACGTCTCGTCGAAGATGGTCTGCTGTCCGAGCACCGCGCGGCGCAGCAGCATGCAGCTGCCCGAGGCGAGTTGCCGGGGACGGCTGAAGTCCTCGCCGCGCATCTGGAACCGGTGCAGCGCCTGGCGGAACCCGGGCAGCCGGCGCAGCGCGGTCACCAGCGCGATGGTGGCGGTGAAGCTGGGCTGTTGGACGTAGTGCTGCTGGAAGGTGCCGTCCGGGTTGAGGTACAGCGGGCTGACCCCGGCCACGTCCGGCCGCTCCCGCAGGTGCTCGACCATCCGCGACAGCGCGCCCGGGTGGAACCGGATGTCGCTGTTGAGCAGCAGGATCAACTGCCCGTTCGCCCGGCGGTACGCCTGGTTCACGGCGGCGGCGAACCCGGTGTTGTGGTTGTTGCGGATCAGCCGGACCCGGGGTTGGTCGGCGAGCATGTCCGCCGAGCCGTCGGACGAGCCGTTGTCGACGGCCACCACCTCGTAGTCCAGGTCGGGGTCGACTGTCGACGCCAGCGACTCCAGGCACTGCCGGGTCTGCTCGCGGGTGTTCCAGCTGACCAGCAGCACCGACAGCAGCGGGGTGCCCATCAGGCCACCGCCCGGTCGTCGCGGCGGGCGAAGATCCGCAGCAGGTCGCCGAGTCGCGGGTGCGTCACCCGGGGCGAGCGGCTGGCGGCGACGTCGGCGACCAGCAGATCGCGGGCGTTGCGCAGCCGTGCCGCCGGCTGCCAGTAGAACCGGGAGAAGACCGTGTCGTGGGAGATCACCCGGAACCCGGACTCCACAAGCATCCGACTCAGTGTGTCGGGCGTGAAGTGCCAGCGGTGGTACGCGGGAGCGATGGCGGGCCAGTCGGTGCCGAGTCGGTTGGCGGCGGCGGAGGCGATGTTGGGTACTTCGAGGGCGAGCCAGCCGCCGGGGGTGAGGGCGGTGTGCGCGGCGCGGAGGAAGGCGCGGGGGTCTTCGACGTGTTCGAGGACGTGGAAGGCGCAGACGACGTCGGCGGTGAGTGTGGGTGCGATGGTTTCGAAGTAACCCTGGCGTACGGGCATGTGGAGGTGGTCGCGGGCGAAGCTGGCGGCGGCGTGGCTGACCTCGATGCCGCTGGCGGTGATGCCGGCCTGGTGGGCGGCTTCGAGGAAGTAACCTCCGGCGCAGCCGGCTTCCAGCAGGACTGTGGGGTGGACGCCGGACAGCAGCCAGCGCAACCGGCGGCTCGCTTCGAACCGGCGCTGACCGGCGGAGGCGAAGTAGTCCTGGTAGCCGTCCGTCGTGTAGTAGGCCTCGTCGTACAGCTCCTCCGGGGCCGGGGCGCTGCCAGCGGTCCAGACGAAGCCGCAGTCCGGGCAGCTCCACAGCAGCTCGCCGAGGGTCGGCGAGTGCCCACCGGCGCGGCCGCAGAGCTGGCAGCGGACCAGCTCGATCCCATCGAGTTTCATCAGGTGCTCCGTCCGGTTCGTGGCGCCCGGGCGATCACCCGGAGTAGGTCGCCGAGGCGTGGGTGGGTCAGCCGCGGTGAGCGGAGCCCGAGCACGTCGGCGGGGAGTAGATGTCGTGCGTGCCGCAGTCGGTAGGCGAGCGGCATGTAGTAGCGGAAGACAGTCGTGTCCTGCCGGACCACCTCGAAGCCGAGGTCGGTCACCAGCCGGACCAGGGTGTCGGGGGTGAAGTGCCAGCGGTGATAGCGCGGTTGCAGGCCCGGCCAGTCGGTGCCGAGTCGGTGGGCGGCGGCGGAGGCGATGTTGGGTACTTCGAGGGCGAGCCAGCCGCCGGGGGTGAGGGCGTTGTGTGCGGCGTGCAGGAAGGCGCGGGGGTCTTCGACGTGTTCGAGGACGTGGAAGGCGCAGACGACGTCGGCGGTGAGTGTGGGTGCGATGGTTTCGAAGTGACCCTGGCGTACGGGCATGTGGAGGTGATCGCGGGCGAAGGCGGCGGCAGCGTGGCTGACTTCGATGCCGCTGGCGATGATCCCGGCGCGGTGGGCGGCTTCGAGGAAGTAGCCCCCGGCCGGACCGGCTTCCAGCAGCACCGTGGGGCGGACTGTGGAGAGCAGCCAGCGCAGTCGCCGCCGTGCCTCGAACCGGCGTGGCGCGGCCCGGAAGTAGTCGTCGTAGCCGCCCTCGGCGAAGTAGTCCTCGTCGTAGCGTCCGTCCTCGGCGGCCTGCTCCTGCGCGGTCCAGCTGAAGCCGCAGCCTTCGCAGCGGCGCAGCAGCCCGCCGAGTCGGGGCAGGTGGGCCTGCCGTGGCCCACACAGCACGCACCGCGCGGTGCGGTGCTCGACGCTCATCGCGGACCGCCAGTGCTCGGCGACAGCACGGCCGTCGGCGCGCGCAGCAGCCGGTGCAGCCGCATCCGGTCGCTCGCGCCCAGGTGTCCGCCGGCGATGAGCAGCGTGCCGGCGACGAGCAGGGTCAGACCCGCCCGGGATGACACCGCGAGGGCGGCGTCGAGTCGTCCCGGGCCGTCCGGCAGGAACTGACTGGCCGCCGCCGCGACCAACCCGGCCGCGACGGCGGCGGCGAGCGGCGGCCAGATCGCCCGCACCAGCGGGGCCAGCGGCCGGGCCGTGGCGGTGTGGAAGTAGACAAGGAAGTACCCGGTGCTGAGCACCACCGCCAGCGCCGTCGACAGGGGTACGCCGAGCGGCCCGCAGAGCAGCAGCATCGGCACGGTGAGGGCCAGATTGAGGACGACGGAGAGCAGCACGTAGCGCGTTTCCAACCCGGGCCTGCCCTCGGCGCGGGCGGCGATCGTCGCCGCCCCGGTGATCAGGTTGAGGGCGTACGCGGGCGCGAGGATCATGATGTTCGCCGCCGCCCAGGGGACCTGGTGGCCCAGCCAGAGCCGGACCAGCGGATCGGCGCTGACCATCAGCGCCGCGGTGGCCGGGGCCAGGAACAGCGCGAGGTACCGGGTGGCGGCCAGGTAGAACCGGTCCAGCCAACCGGTGCCCCGGGAAACCGTGCGGGCGACCGCTGCGGGGAACAGCACGACGAGGGCGAAACCCGGGGGCAGACGGAGCAGGTTGAGCAGGCGACTGCCCAGGTCGAAACCGCCGGCCACGGCGGGGCCGAAGGCGCCACCGAGGACGAGGCGGTCGAGCTCCACGTTGACCATGCCGGCGCCACTGGAGACCTGCACCCGCAGGCCGTAGCCGCCGATCCGGCGGATGTCGGCCAGGTCCGTTCGACCCCATCGGGGGGACAGGTCCGGGCACTGGCGGTGGGTCGTCGCGGCGAGCAGGAGGGTGCGGATCGCCCCGGTCGCGGCGGCCGAGGCGGCCAACGCCACCAGGCCGCCGCCGAGGCGTACCACCAGGATGGCGAGGGCGGCCGCGAGGATCGCCGTGCCAGCGCTGATCGCGGCGAGCGACCCGTACCGTTGGCCGCCTTCGAGCACGGCCCGCCACGGCAGTTCCACGGCGCCGGCCACCAGGCCGACGACGAGCCACACGGTGGCCTGCCACGCCTCGTCGGCCAGGTCACCGAGGCGTAGCAGCCCGACGAGCCACGGCCAGCCGGCGCCGAGCGCCCCGAGGGTGAGCAGGCCCAGCAGCACTGCCCAGCCCAGCCCCAGCCCGAGCAGCCGACGTACCAGGTCCCGGTCGGCCGCGCTCTCGGCTCGGGCGACCTCGCGGACCAGTGCGGAGCCGAGTCCGAGGTCGATCAGGGCGGCCATCGCCAGCAGACCGGCGAGCACTACCCAGATCCCGAACTCCCGCGGCCCGAGCCGTTGGTAGATGACCGGCACCGAGACCAGCCCGGACACCGCCATGATCACCCGCGCGGTCAGCATGCTGGCCGTGTTGCGGGTGACCCGGGTTTCGACCGCGTGGGCCGCACTAGCCACGGGGGAACCCCCGGAACAGTTCGACCACTGTCAGCAGGAGCAGGGTGAGGTCGACCCGCATGGAGCGGCAGTTGAGGTAGAGCAGGTCACACCGGAGTTTGTCCTCGACGGTGGCCGCGTATCCGCCGGTGAGTTGCGCGATGCCGGTCAGTCCGGGCCGGATCAGGTGCCGCAGGTCGTAGTCGGGCAGCCGGTCGAAGCCGGCGATGAACTCCGGTCGTTCCGGGCGGGGCCCGACGAGGCTCATCTCGCCGCGCAGCACGTTCCAGAGCTGGGGCAACTCGTCCAGCCGGGACCGTCGCAGCCAGCGCCCCAGTCGGGTGATCCGGACGTCGTCCGGCAGGGCCAGGACCGGGCCGGTGGTCTGCTCGGCGCCGACCCGCATGGTCCGGAACTTGACCACCCGGAACAGTCGGCCACCCGTGCCGACGCGTTGCTGGAGGTAGAACGGTGGGCCGGTGAACGACACCACTGCGGCGATCACCGCGATCAGCGGGATCACCACGACGGCACTGAGCAGGATCACGCTGAGGTCGAAGAACCGCTTGAGCCGCTCGCCACGGGGTCGGCGGGTGCCGCCCGATCCCAGCCGAATCCACGGCAGCCCACCGAAGCGCGCCATGGCCGGTGCTCGCAGCAGACCGTAGACGGGGCGGGCCAGCACCATGATCTCGACGCCGGCACTCATGCAACTGGTGATGATGCGATCGTCGATGCTCTCCAGGGAGTGCTTGAGCAACAGGAGTCGAGGGCGGACGGTGGCCAGCACCCTGGCGAGCTCCTCGGCGCGGGCCGGCACCGGGAGGCGGACGGCCACGTCGAACTCCTCGTCGAGGCGGTCGGGCGTGGTGGTCGCGTCGTTCGCCTCGAGCACCACCACGCGGGCCCGCCGTCGGTGCTGGTCGGATCGGACCTGCTCCTGATGGGCGAACAACTCCTGAAGCTGGAGCGGGATCTCCGGACGTTCTCGCGGTTGGGACCACGGTGCCTCGGCGAGGTCGTGCGGGGCCGCGCTGTCGTTGCCTGGCATCGGAGCTGAGTCCGCGGTCACGGGTCCCGGGGTCTTTCTCAACGCGCCGACCTCCTCCTCCGTCAGGTGCTTCGAGGGCATGCGGACGAGCACCCCGGGAGTAAGTTACTAGTCACAAATGCCCCAATAGTCCCGGATGGGTAAAAACAGGACGTCTTGCTTTGAACGTCGCATATCAACCCAGACCGTTGAGCGAAACGCACCTTTAGTGGGTATTTAGTGGGTTACGGTCGTGCCCGGTCGCCCGGTTGCCGCTGAGGGCCGAAACCCCGTCGTTCCAAGGAGTTCCACATGGACCAGCCAGTTGTTGCCGCCGGTGTCGACCCGCCGACGGACCTGATTCCCGGGCGCGTGCTGGTGACCGGCGGCGCCGGCTTCATCGGCAGCCACGTGGTCGCCCGGCTGATGCTGATGGGCAGCCAGGTCCGGGTGCTCGACAACTTCTCCACCGGCCGGATCGAGAACCTGGCCGACGCCGCGTACGGCGGACTGACCGAGGCCGACGTCGTCTCGGGTGACATCCGTACGCCGGAGGGCGTCGATGTCATCCACCAGTGGCAGCCGGACGTGGTGGTGCACCTCGCCGCGCAGCCGAGTGTTCCCGCGGCCCGGCGGTCACCCCTGTACGACGCCGACGTGAACGTGTTCGGCACCGTCAACGTGCTGGACGCCTGCGCCCGCGGCGGCGTACGGCTGGTGATCAACGCGGCCAGCAGCGCCATCTTCGGCAGCGTCCCCGCCCACGACCTGCCGGTCCGCGAGGACTACCCGATCGCCCCGGTGAGCCCGTACGGCGTCAGCAAGGCCGCCGGCGTGCACTACCTCGACTGGTACGGGCGTCAGCACGGCCTGCCGTACACCTCGATGGTGTTCGGCAACGTCTACGGGCCCCGCCAGGAGGGCAGCGACTGCGGCGTGGTGTCCCTGATGGCCGACGCGCTGCTCGGTGGCCGGCAGGTGGTGATCTACGACGACGGCACGCAGACCCGGGACTTCATCCACGTCAGCGACGTCGCCGAGGCGATCGCCGTCGCCTGCCACCACCCCGGGGTGGGTATGGTCAACATCTCCTCGGGTCGGCAGACAAGCGTCAACGAGGTGTACGACACCGTCCGGGAGGCGTCCGGTGTCGGCAACGCGGCCCGTTACGAGCCGTTGCCCTGGCCCGGCGAGGTGCGCAACATGGCGCTGGACACCAGGAAGGCGCGCGAGTTGCTCGGGTGGTACCCGAAGATCGGCTTCACCGAGGGCGTACGGATGACGGTGCGTGACGCCCGCCGCCGCCAGGCCGGCAGCCAGATGCTGTCCCCGGCGCGGGCGTTGGAGCGCGCCGTCAGCGGCTGAGGACTCAGCGCGTAATTCCCGTCATCTGATCGGGATTTTCATTGATCAGTCTAACTCTTGCGGGTCGGCATCCACTGCTGCCACGATGGCCGTCAATGCCTTCCGTCCCGAAGGAGTGGTCGTCATGGCGGTCTCCCGCCGCAGGTTCGTCACATCGGTGCTGGCCGGGTCCGCCCTCGCCACCGCCTCCACCACCGAGCTGCTCACCAGCATGTCCAGCCCCGCGCAGGCCGCCAGTCCTCCCGGGGACGTGGTCGGCAAGGTGACGGTCGGCTACCAGGGCTGGTTCAGCGCACCCGGCGACGGGGCGCCGATCGGCGGATGGTGGCACTGGGGCCGCGACCGGTTCCAGCCGCCCTCGCCCGCCAACACCACGATCGTGTCCTGGCCGGACATGCGCGAGTACACCCGCACCTATCCCACCGCCTACCCCAACCTGGGCAACGGCCAGCCGGCCACCCTCTTCTCCTCCTACGACCAGCAGACGGTGGACACCCACTTCCGCTGGATGCAGGAAAACGGCTGCGACACCGCCGCGCTGCAACGGTTCAACCCGATGGGCGACGAGGGCCCCACCCGCGACGCGATGACCCAGAAGGTCCGCTCCGCCGCCGAGCGGCACAACCGCAAGTTCTACATCATGTACGACGTCACCGACTGGCTGACCTTCCAATCGGAGATCAAGACCGACTGGACGACGAAGATGGCCGCGCACACCGCGTCGTCCGCGTACGCCCGGCAGAACGGCAAACCGGTCGTCTGCATCTGGGGCTTCGGCTTCAGCGAACCCAGCCGACCCTTCACCCCGGGCCCCTGCCTGGAGGTCATCAACTGGTTCAAGGCCCAGGGCTGCTACGTCATCGGTGGCGTACCGACCTGGTGGCGGCAGGGCATCGAGGACTCCCGCCCCGGCTTCCTCGACGTCTACCACGCGTTCCACGCGATCTCGCCCTGGATGGTCTACCGGGCCAGGACCGTGGAGGAGCTGGACTCGTACTACAACAACGTCAACGTCGGCGACATGGCCGACTGCGCGGCGCGCGGCATCGACTACCTGCCCTGCGTGATGCCCGGCGACCTCGCCGGGGGCCACCGCAAACACGGCGACTTCTACTGGCGGCACATCTACAACATGGTCCGGCTCGGCTCCCAGGGCCTGTACGTGTCCATGTTCGACGAATACAACGAGGGCAACCAGATCGCCAAGACGTCCGAGACCCAGGCCACCACCCCGGCCGGCGCGAACATCCGGGCCCTCGACGAGGACGGCGTGGCCTGCTCCTCCGACTACTACCTGCGGATCACCGCCGACGGCGGCCGGATGCTCAAGGGGCAACTCGCGCTCACCGCCGTACGCCCCACCCCACCGATGGTCGGCACCCCGCCACCGGTCACCGGCAACCTGGCCGCCGGCCGATCCACCTCGGCGAGCAGCCAGGGCGGCGGGTTCCCGGCGTCGAACGCCGTGGACTCGAACGCCGGCAGCTACTGGGAGAGCGGCGGCGGCTCCTTCCCGCACTGGTGGCAGGTCGACCTCGGCGCCAGCCACCAGGTCAACAAACTCGTGGTGCGGCTGCCCGCCGGCTGGGGCGCGCGCACCCAGACCATCACCGTGCAGGGCAGCGTCGACGGCAGCTCCTTCGCCACCATCGCCGGGGCCTCCGCGTTCGCCTTCGACCCGGCCGCCGGCAACACCGTCACCCGCACGCTGACGACCACCACGGCCCGCTACGTCCGCCTCAGCATCAGCGCCAACACCGGCTGGCCGGCCGCCCAACTCGCCCAGGTCGAGGTGTACGCCGGCACCACCGTCCCGGACAGCCCGCCCACCACCCCGAGCGGCCTCACCGTCACCGGCAAGACGTCGACGAGCGTGTCCCTGGCGTGGACGGCCTCCACCGACGACACCGGGGTAACCGGCTACCAGGTACGCCAGGGCGGCACCGTCGTCGCCACCGTCACCGGCACCACGGCGACGGTGAGCGGGCTCAGCCCGTCCACCGCGTACACCTTCACCGTCACCGCCCGCGACGGCGCCGGCAACACCTCCAGCGCGTCCTCGGCGGTCACCGCCACCACGGACGCCGCGGCGAACTCGGACCTCGCCCGGGGCCGACCCACGTCGGAGAGCAGCCACGTCCAGAGCTACGGGTCGGGCAACGTGGTGGACGGTGACGCGAACAGCTACTGGGAGAGCGCCAACAGCGCGTTCCCGCAGTGGGTGCAGGTCGATCTGGGTTCCTCGCGCACTGTCGGTCGGGTGGTCTTGAAGCTGCCGCCGTCGTCGGCGTGGGGCAGCCGGACGCAGACTCTCGCCGTGCAGGGCAGCACCGACGGGGGGAGTTTCGGGACGCTCGTTGGGTCGGCGGGGCGGACCTTCAACCCGGCCACTGGTAATCAGGTGACGCTGACCTTCAGCGCTGCGCAGGCGCGCTACGTTCGGATCACCGTCACCGGCAACACCGGCTGGCCGGCCGGGCAGCTGTCGACGCTGGAGGTCTACGCCAGCTGACCGAGGCGTGGGCGGCCGCCGGGGGAGCGGCGGCCGCCCATCTCATCGCACGGGCGCAAGCCGCACATCGCCAAGGCCAACGTCGAGGCGGACAGGTTCACGTGAGCTGCCGCAACGAGAACCGTCGAAGTCCCAGTGCTTCGTGACGACTGCGCATTCTCGGGTGACTTCGCCTCCAAGCGCTCGATGAGCCTAAAGCGCGGTGGTCAGCTGAGGCGCCGGATGAACTGACGGTCTCGGGCGCTGACCGAAGCCGTCGGGATGGCCGCTCGGAGGACGACATGGCTTGACGAGCAGCACGTTGCCGGCCGGGTCGGTGATGAAGGCCGCAGCGGCGGCGTAGAACGAAGCCAGGTTGGCGTACCACGTGGCGGGCTCCGTCCAGGTCACCTTGGTGACGCTAGCGAACTGGTCAAGGTGAAGCTCTAACGCCGAATGGATGCCTGAAGCGTGCTGCGCCAACTCCCGACCCCAGTCGCAGGCGGCGTCGGTGCCCCCAGCGCGGGCGTGAGTCACGGCCCTCATCCCACGATGGTGATCAAGAGATTTGCGGGACTTTTGAAGGTCAAACTTCCCGCAAACCTCTTGATCACGAAGGTCGGCGCGGTAGCCGAGGTCAGGGCGATCACCGGGTTGAGGGCGACCGCCGGGAGTGGGCGGTGGGAGTGGGCGGTGGGTGGGACGCTGCTGCTTCAGGCTGCTTAGGCCGCCGCTGGCGGCGGCGAGAGCCGCCGCGCTGACGAGCTGCGGACAGTGTCGCGCCGGCTGAGGTTCGGTGTCGGCCTCTGGCGCGTACCGTGATCGCCGATGTTGCCCGCGCGCGACCGGCGCCGGCCGGCGTGGCGCGACTGGCCACTGTGGTCGGCCTCACCCGCTGACGGACGCGCGACGGCGCAGGTCGTAGGCCGGGTGGACGGTGCGTAACGGCAGGGTCAGTGCTCCCAGAGGTCCTCGGTGCGGAAGTACCTGGCGGTGAACGTCTCCTCCAGGGAGCCGGTGTCCGTCTCATCTGTCCACCAACCCGGCCAGACGTCGACACCGGAGGGCTCGCTGATGTCGGTCAGGACGGTGGAGCACCGGTGACAGCGCCGAGGTGCCGAGTCACGGAACCGCCCGCCGCAGTCGCATCGTCGTAGCCGCGCCTCAAGTGCCGCCATCAGCGTGGGGTAGGCCCTGTCCTCGGAGGGGAGCGCGTCCGCGATGGTCCTGAACGTCTTGTCGTAGTAACCGACATCCACCCGCATCGGGCAGCTGTCGCAGTAGAGGAAATAGCAGTCCAGCAGCGGCGAGTGGTCGAGGCGGTGGAGGCGTTCGTGGCACTCCCGACAGGTAACGTCCTCGCCGTTCAGCCAGTTCTCGTCGACTTCGTCCGGTTCACCCACTGGTTGATCATCCCATGGGTGTGACGCGCAGTCGCGTCGGCGATTCGCGTTTCGGCCCGGGTGGCGTCGGCCCGCTGTGAGACTGGGCGAGTGCCGGCACGTCGGTGCATCGGCGCTGGCCGACTCGACTTTGCGAGGTGGGGAAGATGTCCAACGACAGCGAAATTCGTCCCTTCCGGCTCGACACGCCGGAGGACGTGATCGCCGACCTGCGTCGCCGGATTGCGGCTACCCGCTGGCCCACCCGCGAGTTGGTCACCGATCGCTCGCAGGGTGTGCAGCTGGCGACGATCCAGGAGTTGGCCCGCTACTGGATGACCGATTACGACTGGCGTGCGTGCGAGACGACGCTGAATTCGCTGCCGCAGTACACGACGAACATCGACGGCGTCGAGATTCACTTCATCCACGTACGGTCGCAGCATGAGAACGCCCTGCCGCTGATCATGACGCACGGCTGGCCGGGCTCGGTCGCCGAGCTGCTCGGGGTCGTCGGCCCGCTGACCGACCCGACGGCGCACGGCGGCACGCCCGAGGACGCGTTCCACCTGGTGCTGCCGTCGTTGCCGGGCTACGGCTTCTCCGGCGAGCCGACCGAGCCTGGCTGGGATTCCGCGCGGATGGCACAGGCGTGGGCGAAACTGATGGACCGCCTCGGGTATTCGCGTTACGTCGCACAGGGCGGCGACGTCGGCGCGGCCGTCACGGACGCCATGGGACGTCAAGCACCCGAGGGGCTGCTCGGCATCCACGTCAACCTGCTCGCCGGGGCGGTCGGCATCAAGGACAAGCTGCCGGCGAATTCCGAGCAGGAACGTGCCGCGCTCGAGGCGCTCAAGCTGTTCTCGATGGACGGTTTCGGCTACTTCCTGGAGCAGTCCACCCGGCCGCAGACGATCGGCTACTCGCTGCTGGACTCACCTGTCGGGATGGCGGCCTGGATGCTCGACCACGACACGGACAGCTACTACAAGATCTCCCGCGCGTTCCTCGACGGTGAGCCGGCCGGCGGTCTCACCCGGGACAGCATCCTCGACAACATCACGCTGTACTGGTTGACGGGCACCGGCGCTTCGTCCGCCCGGTGGTACTGGGAGCAGGGGCGGTTTCAAGCAGCGGCCCAGGCGGCCGGTCAGGCTCCGCCGCCGGTCACGGTTCCGGTTGGCTTCACCACGTTCCCCGGCGAGATCTGGGCCGCTCCGCGTAGCTGGGCCGAGGCGGTCTACCCCGGCATCGCCTACTTCAACGAGGCTGACCGCGGCGGGCACTTCGCGGCGTGGGAGGAGCCGGAACTCTTCTCCGCCGAGGTGCGGGCCGCGTTCGGGCCGCTGCGGAGAACCTGACGGCCTCACCCGCTGACGGACCAGCGCCGGCGCCAGTCGTCCGCCGGGTGGATGGTGCGCACCGGGTCGGGCACCGGCCCTCGGGGCTGCCACTCGCGGGGGTAGCCGAGGGAGACCTCCTCGAAACGCACCCCGTCGTGGATGGTGGTGCGGGGGATGTGCAGGTGCCCGTAGACCACTGTGGCCGCGTCGAAGCGCAGGTGCCAGTCGCTGGTGCGGACGGTGCCGCACCACTGGGCGAAGACCGGATACAGCAGGACGTCGGTGGGTTCCCGCACCAGCGGGTAGTGGTTGACCAGCACCGTCGGCAGCGCCGTGTCGCGTTCGGCCAGCCGGCGTTCGGTCTCGGTGATCCGGGCCGCGCACCACGCCTCCCGGCTCGGGTACGGGTCGGGGTGCAGCAGCGCCTCGTCCGTGCACACCACACCGGCCGCGTACGCCAAGGCCAGCGACTCCTCCTGGGTGCGCGCCTCGGGCACCCGGAAGGTGTAGTCGTAGAGCACGAAGAGCGGGGCGACGGTGGCCGGGCCGCCGTCGCCGTCCCACACCGGGTACGGATCCTCCGGGGTGAGCACCCCCAGCCGCCGGCACATCCGCACCAGTTCGCGGTAGCGCTCCTCGCCGCGCAGCGTGACCGGGTCGCGCGGTGGTGTCCACAGCTCATGGTTGCCCGGCGCCCAGACGACCCGCGCGAACCGACTGCTCAGCAGCCCGAGTGCCCACTCGACGTCGGCGAACCGGTCGGCGACGTCACCGGCGACGAGCAGCCAGTCGCCCTCGTTGTCCGGGTGTAGATCCTGCACGAATGCGCGGTTCTGCGGGTGCCCGACGTGCAGGTCGCTGACGGCCCGCAGCCGGGGCGGAAGTTTCACCCCCCGAGGTTAGGACGACACGGGCGGCCCGCGGAAGCTCTGCGCCTGCCGTTCGCGCCCGATCTGAGGGCCCGCATATCCGGCGACCCGACGGGAAAGCGCGGGGGGTCCGACAGCCCGAGACCGGAGCAGGAGACAAACATGCCTTTCATCACCGTGGGGACGGAAAACTCCGCGCCCATCGACCTGTACTACGAGGATCACGGTTCCGGTAAGCCGGTGGTGCTGATCCACGGCTTCCCGTTCAATGGCGCAACCTGGGAGAAGGAGACGCGGGCGTTGCAGGACGCCGGATACCGGACGATCACCTACGATCGCCGCGGTAACGGTAACTCCGCCCAGCCGGCCTTCGGGTACGACTACAACACGTTCGCAGCGGACCTGGACGTGTTGATGACCGAGCTGAACCTGAACGAGGTGACCCTGATCGGTCACTCGATGGGCACCGGCGAGGTGGTCCGTTACCTGGGCAACTACGGCTCGCAACGGGTCAGCCGGGCGGTGCTGCTCAGCCCGCTGCAACCGATGCTGGCCAAGGCGAGCGACAACCCGGAGGGCGTCGAGCGGAGCCTGTTCAAGGGCTTCCAGGACGCCATCATCAAGGACCGGTTCGCCTACCTGACGTCCTTCTGTGACGCGTTCTTCAACCCGGACCAGAACATGGGCAAGCGGGTCAGCGAAGAGGCGTACCGGGCGCACTGGCAGATCGGCGCGATGGCCTCCGGTAAGGCCACCCACGACAGCGTGAACGCCTGGCAGGAAGACTTCCGTCAGGACCTGCCGAAGATCGACATTCCGGTGTTGATCGTGCAGGGTGACCAGGACCGGGTGCTGCCGTATCCGGTGACCGGTCAGCGGCTCGGGCCGATGATGCCGACCGGCACGCTCGTCACGCTCAAGGGCGCGCCGCACGGTATCCCGTGGACCCACGCCGACGAGGTCAACAAGGCGGTTCTGGACTTCATGAAGCAGCCCGCCAAGGCTCGCGCCTGACCCGTACCGGTAGCCGATCGGACGCCCGCGCCGTGAGGCGCCGCGACACCCGGCCCACGGTTCGCACCGGGGCCGGGTGTCGTCGTCGGTCAGGGCCGGCGGGCCACCACCGCGCCGTTGGCGCCCGGCGCGTCGAACGGCACGGTACGCACGTCGACGAAGCCGGCGTCGGTGAGCCACGCCGCGTACTCGGCGCCCGAGTAGTTCCGGCCGCCCTCGGTCTCGACAAGCATGTTCATCCCCATCAGGGCCGCCTCCGGCGGTCCGGTGCGTTCGTCGTTGAGCAACAGCTCGCAGACGACGATCGCCCCGCCGGACGGCAACGCCGCGTGGCAGCGGGCCAGCAACGCCCGGTTCGTCGGCTCGTCCCAGTCATGCAGGATCATGCTGAGCAGGATGACGTCGTGCCCGTCCGGCAGCGCCGGGTCGGCGAGGAAGTCACCGGCCACCGCGTCGATCCGCCCGGTCAGCCCAGCCTCGGCGATCCGCTCCCGGGCGCGCACGCAGACGTGCGGCAGATCCAGGACGGTCGCCCGCAGCTCGGGCAGGCGTCGGCAGAACTCGATCGGGAACGCGCCCGCGCCGCCGCCCACGTCGAGCAACCGGCGATGCGCGGAGAAGTCGTACGCGTCGGCCAGCGCGCTGGCGGTGAAGCTCGACGTGGAGAACATCGCGTCCCAGAACTGCGCCAGCATCTGGGGGTCCTCGGTGTCGAACATCGACTGTTGGGCCTCCGGATCCCAAGTCAACGGTCGATCCGTGCGCAGGGCGTCGCCGATGCGGTGCCAGGGCAGGTAGGTGCGCAGGTCCGAGTAGCGAACCTGCGCCCCGAAGTAGTACGGGCGGCCCTCGACCAGGAACTGCTCGGCCAACTCGGAGTTGCGGTAACCGTCGCCGGCCTTCTCCAACAGGCCGAGCGACGCACTGGCGGCCAGCAGCAGGTCAGCGGGCCGGTCGGGCAGCCCGAACTCGGCGGCGGCCTGCTCGACGGTCATCGTCCGCCCGCCGGCGAGCCGGGTGAACAGACCGAGTTCGACGCCGGCCGCGAGGGTCTTGAACCCCCACACACCGGCCACCAGACGCATGAGGGGAGTCGGGGTGATCACCACGACATGAGATCACACATCACACGTTTCCACGATGGACGCTCACGCCCGGATCAGCGTCACCAAACCCGCGGCCACCAGCACCCCGGCCCAGAGCCGGCCCACGTTGAACCAGGCCCGACGCAGCACACCGACCCCGAGCACCGGGACCGGCGACCACGTGGACGTCCCGTTCGCCGGCGTGGCAGCGCCGCAGCCCGCCGGATCCCGCTGACCGGCTGCCTCCGGCTAACCGGCGATCGTCCAAGCCACAAGTGCCGGCAGGGTCAGTAGGTAGGCGCTGCCGCAGAACCGGAACGCGCTGTCCGTGGCGCGACCGGACAGTCCACGACGGCCGGTGAGCACCTCCAGCGGAGTCGTGCCCTCGTTGTCACCGCCGTCCTCGAAGGTCAACGCAGACACCAGGAGCAGGACGTCGGCCGCGACGAGAAGGGGCCACGCAGACGGTGGCGCGGCGAATCCGGCGTAGATCAGCGGCCCCAGCACGATCGCGGGCACGATGCCGAGCGAGAAAGCGCTCACGATGGTCGCGATGATGGCGTACCAGCCGAACGTCGTCAGTCGCAGAAGCACAGCCAGTCCGACGACCATGACCTGAACAACACCCATTGACACCGCAGTCACCCCTCTACGACCGCATCGCGCACCGCGAGCTGGTCAAACCTGACCCGCGTCCTCGTCGGAGCGGCGTCCCCGCTGGTCTGCACCATCAGAGTGGCTGTCGGGCTGGGCGTGTCCTCGACGATGACCACGTCCGTCACACCTGCAGGCAGGTCGGCAGGCCATCCGGCATCGTCGGTCGGGTCACTGGTCAGGAGGCGCGCGGCACGCCCCTTCAGGCCCGTGTCGGTAGCCCGCACCGGCCGCCACACCATCAACGCCGGCCGGGGAGGCTGGTTGACGGGCACAGGCGAAGGCCCGGCCGTGCTCGCTGGCGCCCAGCTGCCGTCCGGCTGTCGGCGGCGCCTGGGCCGGTCACTGACCGATCCACATGTGCAGGAGGTCTTCCCTGTCCACGACGCGGCGCTCGGAGAGGTCGGCGAGCAGCTCCAGATGAACGGGTCCGTCGACGATCTCGGCCTGGTCGGGGCGCAGCGCCCCGCCGAGACCCAAGGCCGGGACAAAGCCATAGATGGTGTCGGGGCCCACCGGACCACGCAGTGCGAGTATCCGATCGAACAACGGCTTCCTGTCGGCGCCGTGAAGGTCAACGCTGCGGCGGTCCTGGGACATCAACAGCGCGTAGAGCCGGTCATCGCGGCGATCGTCCGACATCGCGCGGTCCGCCCGATCCGTGTGGACCACCCACCCGTACTGCGCGCTGATCGTCAACCGTGAGCCTGTCTGCTGCCCCCACACCTGCACATCGCCGAACGCGCTGCGGCTCACGGCAATCCATCGTTCTTCTTCCGGTAGGGCAAGGCCGTTGGTCCACGCGTCGACCGCCGGCTGCCACACCTCGGGATCACACAACCAGAACGATCCGTTACCGAAGCCGGCGAATCCGTACGTACGCCAGTGCCGCTGATCTGCCGGCGAGCTAGCCGGGCCGCATATAGCGACTCGCCAAGGTACACCCACCGCGTACCGTGTGCCGGCTGCGATTCGCGCCGTCGGCGCCAGTGGGGTGGAACTGACCGGCTGGCGGGAGTAGGCATCGCCCGCACGAAACAGGCTTGCGCGGATCAGCCGGTGAACCGCTGGCCGACCCGCCGCCCCGCGAGGCTCACCACGGTGCTGCCGGCCGCCATGCCGACCAGAACCAGAATCCCCCCGACCACCCACAACCCGCTGTCGTCGGTCGACGCGGCCCGCCACGACCACACCGCCGTGAACGCCACAGTCATCACCGGCGCCACCAGCCACGGGCTGAGCCGCGTCCCGGCGAGCGCGGCCAGCAGCACGAGCGTCAACACACAGCCGATCACCTGCCACGGCTCGTACGGGCCGCTGCTCGCGCCGGTCTGCGCGTCGACCGTGTACCGGGTGTCCCAGCCCAGCCAGAGGATCCACGCCCCGACCGTGGCCGCCGCCAGGAACAGAACACCGAGCAGTGCCCGGGTACCCTTCGTCGCCGTCATCCGGTGATCATCCCCTGCCTGCCGCTCCACCGGAACACGGACCGGTAGCCGACCAGATCCCTGATGGACTGTTGCCTCGGTCGGTGGCGATCCTCTACGGTCTGCTCAGCGGTGGGCGGTGCGGTCCGCATCCGACCCGACACCGCCGGTTGCCCGTCGTGCGGGCCGGGATGGTGGAGTCCCGGGTCGCCCCGTCGGCGGTGACCCGGCGGTCGTGTGACTCCCAGCTCGTCCCCGGGCGCTGATGCCCGGCGTGGCTCCGTGCGGAGCCGACGACGAGCCGGGGCACGCCGACCCACCGGGAGAGCCCCGTGTTCCTCAGCCCGCACGAGCAGGACCGCCTGCTCGTCCACGTCGCGGCCGATGTCGCCCGCGCCCGCCGCGAACGCGGCCTGCGCCTCAACTACCCCGAAGCCGTCGCGGTGATCACCGCGTTCCTCCTCGAAGGGGCCCGCGACGGGCGGTCGGTGGTCGACCTGATGTCCGCCGGCCGGGCGGTTCTCGGTCGCGACGACGTCCAGGACGGCATCCCCGAGCTGCTGAGGGAGGTGCAGGTGGAGGCGACGTTCCCGGACGGCACCAAGCTCGTGACGGTGCACCACCCGATCCCGTGATCCCCGGGGAGATCCTGCCGGCGGCGGACCCGGTCGAGATCAACGTGGGTCGTCCGGTGACCACACTGCTCGTGGTCAACACCGCCGACCGCCCGGTGCAGGTCGGCTCGCACTACCACTTCGCCGAAGCCAACCCGGCGCTGTCGTTCGACAGGGGCGCGGCCTGGGGCCAACGGCTCGCCGTTCCGGCCGGTACCTCCGTCCGGTTCGAGCCGGGCATCAACCGCAGCGTCGACCTCGTGCCACTCGGCGGCGCACGCGTCGTGCCGGGCCTGCGCGCAGAGTGCGCGGGACCGCTGGACCCGTCGCCGCACGCGGTCACGGCCGACGGGTCGCCGCGGTGAGCGCCGTGCGGCGGGACCGCTACATCGACCTGTACGGCCCGACGACCGGTGACCGGATCCGACTGGCCGACACCAACCTGCTGATCGAGGTGGAGACCGACCACTGCGTGGGCGGCGACGAGGCCGTCTTCGGCGGCGGGAAGGTGATCCGCGAGTCGATGGGACAGTCCCGTGCCACCCGCGCCGAAGGGGCACTGGACACCGTCATCACCGGCGCGGTGGTACTCGACCACTGGGGAGTGGTCAAGGCCGACGTGGGGCTGCGCGACGGGCGCATCGTGGCCCTCGGCCGGGCCGGCAACCCGGACACCATGCCCGGTGTCCACCCCGACCTGGTCATCGGCCCGTCGACCGAGGTGATCGCGGGCAACGGGCGGATCCTCACCGCCGGCGCTGTCGACACCCACGTGCACTTCATCTGCCCGCAGATCGTCACCGAGGCGCTGGCCAGCGGCATCACCACGATGGTCGGCGGCGGCACCGGGCCGGCCGAGGGGACCCGCGCGACAACCGTCACCCCGAACGCCTGGCACCTGGCCCGGATGCACGAGGCGCTGGACACCATGCCGGTCAACGTGCTGCTGCTTGGCAAGGGCAACACCGTCTCCACCGAGGCGCTGTGGGAACAACTGCGGGCCGGTGCGGGCGGTTTCAAGCTGCACGAGGACTGGGGCACCACACCGGCGGCGATCGACGCCTGCCTGCGGGTGGCGGACGCGTCCGGGGTCCAGGTGTCGATCCACACCGACACGCTCAACGAGGCCGGCTTCGTCGCCGACACCCTGCGGGCGATCGGCGGGCGGGCGATCCACTCGTACCACACCGAGGGAGCCGGTGGCGGGCACGCACCGGACATCATCACCGTGGCCAGCGAACCGAACGTGCTGCCGTCGTCGACCAACCCGACCCGGCCGTACACCGCCAACACCCTGGCCGAGCACCTGGACATGTTGATGGTCTGCCACCACCTCAACCCGTCGGTGCCGGAGGACCTGGCCTTCGCCGAGAGCCGGATCCGACCATCCACGATGGCCGCCGAGGACCTGCTGCACGACCTCGGCGCGATCTCCATCATCGGTTCCGACTCGCAGGCGATGGGCCGGGTCGGCGAGGTGATCACGCGGACCTGGCAGAGCGCCCACGTGATGAAGGACCGGGTCGGCGCGCTGCCGGGCGACGGGCCCGCCGACAACCATCGGGCCCGACGGTACGTGGCGAAGTACACCATCTGCGCCGCGATGGCCAACGGCCTGGAACGGGAGGTCGGCTCGGTCGAACCGGGCAAGCTCGCCGACCTGGTGCTCTGGGACCCGGCGTTCTTCGGCGTCCGGCCGCTGCTGGTGATCAAGGGCGGCATGATCGCGTACGCCCAGATGGGCGACGCCAACGCCTCGATCCCGACACCGCAGCCGATGCTGCCCCGGCCGATGTTCGGGGCGTACGGCGCGGCGGCGGCGGCCACCAGCCTGGCCTTCGTGGCCCCGGCGGCGCTGGACGCCGGGCTCCGCCTGGACGTGCGTCGTCGGGTGGTGCCGGTGAGTGACGTACGGTCGCGGGGCAAGGCCGACCTGCCGGAGAACAACGCGATGCCGCGCATCGAGGTGGACCCGGACACCTTCACGGTACGGATCGACGGGCAGGTGGTGGAGCCGGACCCGGTGACCCGGCTGCCGATGGCCCAGCGGTACTTCCTGTTCTGATGGCGACGCCGAGCCTGCTGTTGTTGTTGGCCGACGGACGCTTCCCGGCCGGGGCGCACGCGCACTCCGGTGGTCTGGAGGCGGCCGTCGCCGCCGGCCGGGTCACCGACCTGGCGTCGTTGGAGGCGTTCCTGGCCGGGCGACTGGCCACCGCCGGTCTGGTCGGCGCGGCGTTCGCGGCGGCCGCACACCGGGTGGCGATGCCCGAGCCGATCGGCTCGGCGCACCCGGCCCGGTCCGCCCGACCGTCGGACACGCCGGCTGAGTCCGCCGCTCGGTCGCGGGCGCTGGCTCGGCTCGACGCGGAGCTGGACGCGCGTACCGCCGCCCCGGCGTTACGGGCGGTCTCGCGCCGACAGGGCCGGGCGTTGCTGCGTGCCGGCCGGACCATCTGGCCGGACGCCCCGTTCGCCGATCTGCCCGCGACGCCCGGCGGGGCACACCAACCGCTGGTGCTCGGGCTGCTCTGCGCCGCGGCCGGGCTGTCCCGCGTCGAGACCGCCACGATCGCCGCGTACGGGACGCTGACCGGGGCGGCCAGCGCCGGCGTACGTCTGCTCGGCCTCGACCCGTACCAGGTCCAGGCCCTGCTGGTCGGTTTGGCCGACGCCTGCGACGGCACGGCCGCCGACGCGGCGCGGGCCGCCGACGACCCACCGGAGCGGCTGCCGGCCGCCGCCGCTCCACTGGCCGACATTCATGCCGAAATCCATGCCACCTGGGAGGTGCGTCTCTTTGCGTCCTGACACCGTTGTGCCGAGCGCTGTGCCCGCCGTCGAACCGATCACTCCGTCGGCGGCCGCGCCGCCGGCCATGCCACCCCATGACGAGACCGTTCCGCACACCCATCCGGAGCCCGGGGTGGACCCCCATCCGCCGTTGGCGCGTGCCGGCCGTGCCCTGCGGGTCGGCATCGGCGGACCGGTCGGTTCCGGTAAGACGGCCCTGGTGGCCGCGCTCTGCCGTGCCTTCGCCGACGAGTTGCGGCTCGGCGTGGTGACAAACGACATCTACACGACCGAGGACGCCGACTTCCTCCGGCGGGCCGGCGTGCTGGACCCGGCCCGGATCCGCGCGGTGGAGACCGGTTGCTGCCCGCACACGGCGATCCGCGACGACATCGGCGCCAACCTGGACGCCGTTGACGAGTTGGCCGAGGCGGTCGGCCCGCTGGACCTCGTCCTGGTGGAGAGCGGTGGGGACAACCTGACCGCGACCTTCAGCCGGGGGCTGGTCGACCGGCAGATCTTCGTGGTCGACGTGGCGGGCGGGGACAAGGTGCCCCGCAAGGGCGGGCCGGGGGTCACCGCCGCCGACCTTCTCGTGATCAACAAGACCGACCTGGCGCCGATGGTGGGTGCCGACCTCGCCGTCATGGATCGTGACGCGCGGGCCCGGCGCGGCGACCTCCCGACCCTCTTCCTGTCCATCGTGGGAGACCCCACGGCAACGTCGGTCGCGGACTGGATCCGGCACGAGTTGGCCCACCACGCCGCCCTGCACCCACAGACCGTGCCGGTCGGCCCGGCCTGATGCGAGCGCTCGCTCGGCTGGTCGCCCGGGCCGACGGTCGGGGCGGTACGGCCCTGGTCGAGTTGCACGGCGAAACGCCGTTGCTGCTGCGCCAGACCCCGACCGACGGTGGTGTCGCCACTGTGCACCTCGTCGGCGGGGCGGCCGGACCACTCGCCGGAGACGATCTGCGCCTGGAGATCGAGGTCGGGCCGGGCGCGGCCGTCCGGGTGCACAGCGTCGCCGCGTCGATCGCCCTGCCGGGTCGCGCGGGTGCCGTTTCCCGGATGGCGGTGCGGGCGGTGGTCCACGCCGACGCCACGCTGCACTGGCTTCCGGAACAGTTGGTCGCGGCGGCCGGCTGCGCGCACCTCGCCGAGTCCCGGATCGAGCTGGCCGCCGGCGCGAGCCTGCGGTGGCGCGACGAGCTGATCTGCGGCCGGTACGGCGAGGCGCCCGGCGGCGCCGTCGTACACACCCAGGTCGACTACGCGGGTCGACCACTGCTGCGTCAGTCCCTCGCGGTGGGACCGCAAGCGCCGGGCTGGGCCGGCCCGGCGGTCCTTGGCGGCGCCCCGGCCACCGGATCGCTGCTGGTGGTCGACCCCTCGCGACCCGCCGAACCGCCAACGGCCGAGGGTAGCGTCGCCCGGCTGCCATTGGCCGGCGGCCCCGCCACACTGTGGACGGCCACCGCTCCCGACGCGCACACCCTGCGCACCCACCTAACGGTCTAGGAGCCGCTACCGGGCCGAGTGCCGGTCTTGGCGGTCTTGCTGGTCTTGGCGGTCCTGCCGGTCCTGCTGGGCCTGCCGGTCCTGCTGGGCCTGCTGGTCCTCCTGGTCTTGCTGGTCTTGGCGCAATGCCGTCTTGGCCCTGCGCGACGCCGCCATGGCCCGTGTGCCCCGCGGCGGCCGAGCGGGGATTGGCCTCGACCGCCGAAACCGTTCCCGAGGCCAGGTTGGTGCAGAGCACGACGGTGCCGGCCGGCGGACACTCCAGAAAGCGTGATGTCTGTGAGTCATCACGATGACTCACAGACATCACGCTTCCTGCCGTGTGGGGTGGGAGGTCGGGCCGCGCTCACGGCCGTGCCGAACGAACCGCGAGCCCGAACGCCCGGAGCCGAACGCCCGGAGCCGAACGCCCGGAGCCGAACGCCCGCAGCCCGGAGCGGGGAGCGGGAAACGGGAGCGCGGAGCGGGGAGCGGGAAGGGGAAGGGGTCAGCGGGGAAGGGGAGCGGGGAGGGGTCAGCGGTGTGGGCCGGCCGCGTCGGCGTGCACTCGTTGCCGGGCCGGGTCGAGGCGGTCGATCAGGTCGTCGAGCTGGCGTACGAGGTTGGCGGCCCGGGGCGTGCCCGGCTCGCTGGTCTCCGCGACGCCCATCTCGATGATGCCCAGTTCGGCGATGCTGGCCCGGACCCGCTCGTCCAGGCGGGCGTGCTCACGGCGGCCCCGAGCGGTCAGGTACGCCCGGATGCGTCGGCGGTCGATCGGATCGATCCGGCGGAAGACGAGGTTGCGGTCGACGAGTTGGTCGACCAGCTTTGTGAGGGTGCCCGGCGGCAGCGACGCCTCGGCGGACACCTCGCTCATCGGGTGGCCCTGGCCGTCGGCGAGCAGGCAGAGCACGCGCCACGCCTCGATGCTGATCGCGTCGTCGGCCAGAATGGCGCCCAGCCGGCGGGAGAGCAGCCGTTCGGCGCGGGTGAGCGAGCGCAGCAGGTCGGCTGGCGTCCCGGGCACGTGTGACATGAAACTCCCTGGGCCGGTGGCCCTGTCATGGTAGCGAGTCGTCCCGGTCAGTGGTGAACGCTGGTCTTCCGTCGTGGGCCGGGCAATCATGTGCTCATGTCCGCGCCGGCACCGCCGTGGCTGACCGTCGACCGTGCCGTGGTCAGCATCGCGCTGGTCTATCCGATGCGCGGGCCGGCCGGCATGTTCGGCCCCACCTGTGAGCTTTGCGCGCAGCTCGCGGTCGAGGAGATCAATCGGTGCGGTGGCGTGCTGGGCCGGGAGGTTCGCCTGGTGCCGGTCGACGGTGGCGCACCGCCGGCAGAGGTGGCCGCCGAGGTCGAGGCGTTGGTGTCGGTGGGGGCCGTGCAGGGAGTGACGGGGTGGCACATCTCCTCGGTGCGCCAGGCGTTGGCGCCCCGCGTCGCGCACCGGGTGCCGTACGTCTACACCGCACTCTACGAGGGCGGCGAACACACCGAAGGGGTCTTCCTGACCAGCGAGACGCCGGATGCCCAACTGTGGCCCGCGATGCGGCTCCTCGCCGGGGAGCAGGGTGTGCGCCGCTGGTTCGTGGTCGGCAACGACTACGTGTGGCCGCGCCGTACGTCCCGGGCCGCCCAGCGGTACGCGCTGCGCGCCGGTGGGCAGGTGGTGGGCCGGCACTTCCTGCCGTTGGACGCGCACGACTTCACCGAGGTGTTGCGCCGCATCGAGCACAGTGACGCGGACGCCGTGTTGATGCTGCTGGTCGGTGCCGACGCGGTGCGGTTCAACCGCGCGTTCGCCCGATCCGGCCTGGACCAGCGCTGCCTGCGGCTGAGCACCCTGATGGACGAGAACATGCTGTTGGCCAGCGGCGCCGGCGCGACCCGGAGGCTGTACAGCACTGCGGGTTTCTTCGCCGGGCTGGTCACCCAGGAGAATCTCGACTTCCACGGCGAGTTCGCGCGGCGTTTCGGGGTGGAGGCGCCGCCGCTGGGCAGCCTGGGGGAGTCCTGCTACGAGGGCGTCATGCTGCTCGCCGCGCTGATCGGCCAGGCCCGCACCCTCGACGTGCGGGCCATCGAGACGGCCGCCGACACGGTCACCTATCAGGGGCCGCGTGGGCGGTTGCGGCTGCGTCAGCGGCACGTCCGGCAGCGCATCTACCTGGCCGAGGCCGACGGGCTCGACTTCACAGTGCTCGCCCAGCTCTGAACCGGGGGGCAGTCAGCCCACCCGACCCTTGACAGCGCCACCCGATCCCGTCCTAAGATGCTTCCTGCGTGAAGTATCTGGCCACGGGGTCAGGTCTCACCATTGCGTGCCCACCGTTGGCGGATTCGTCCGCCAGCCATTGTGGTGGCACTTATTCTGCGTCTTTCCGAACGGCCGACACCGTTTCCTCCCCAACGGTGTCGGCCGATTTTCGTGCGCGCCTCGACGTCCCCTCGGAAACAGTCAATTAAGGACTGGGAAACACCGGCGCAATCATGCCGGTCGACGCTTTCGGTGCCCATAACCGATCCGGTGCCCTGCGCGACGTCCACCCGTCGACCTTGGCACCGCCCACGTCAGCTCCATCGGACCGCACCGACCGTCCTAACGCCACTTGAGTGCACCGCAGGGAGAGTAGATGTCATTATTCCGGGGCCGCCGCATCCTGGCGGGTGCCATGACCCTGGTCGCCGCGGCCGCGTTGACCGCGTGCGGCAGCAAGACCACCGACGAGGGCGGCGCGACCGGCGTCACCGCCGACGTCTCCGGCGACACCGTCAAGGTGGGCCTGCTCAACTCGCTCTCCGGGACCATGGCGATCAGCGAGGTCACCGTCCGCGACTCCATCATGCTCGCCGTCGAAGAGATCAACGCGGCAGGCGGTGTCCTCGGCAAGAAGATCCAGCCGGTCGGTGAGGACGGCGCCTCGGACTGGCCCACCTTCGCCGAGAAGGCCGAGAAGCTCATCTCCGAGGACCGGGTGGCCGCCGTCTTCGGCTGTTGGACGTCGGCCAGCCGCAAGGCGGTCAAGCCGGTGTTCGAGAAGAACAAGGCGTTGCTGTTCTACCCGGTGCAGTACGAGGGACTTGAGCAGTCGCCCTACATCTTCTACACCGGAGCGACGACCAACCAGCAGATCGTTCCCGGACTTGACTACCTCAAGTCGCAGGGCGCCAAGTCGGTCTATCTGGTCGGTAGCGACTACGTCTTTCCGCGAACCGCCAACAAAATCATCAAGGCGTACGCGGCCGCGAACGGGATGACAGTGCTGGGTGAGGATTACGCGCCGCTGGGCTCCACCGAGTTCGGCACCATCGTCAACAAGGTCAAGTCGTCCGGCGCGGACGCGGTGTTCAACACGCTCAACGGTGACAGCAACGTGGCCTTCTTCAAGGAGTACAAGTCGGCGGGTCTGAGCGCCGCCGCGATGCCGGTGGTGTCGGTGTCGATCGCCGAGGAAGAGGTCAAGGGCATCGGCACCCAGTACCTGGAGGGCCAGCTGACGGCCTGGAACTACTACCAGACCACGCCGGGCGCGGCGAACTCGAAGTTCGTGGCCGCGTACAAGGCGAAGTACGGCGCGGACAAGCCGACCAGCGACCCGATGGAGGCCGCGTACGTCAGCGTGCACCTGTGGAAGGCGATGGTCGAGAAGGCCGGGGCCTTCGATGTGGAGAAGGTCCGTTCCGCCTCGGACGGGATCACCTTCGACGCGCCGGAGGGTCTGGTCACCGTCGACGGCAAGACCCAGCACATCGCCAAGACCGCCCGGATCGGCAAGATCGGCGCGGACGGCCTGATCACCGAGGTGTGGAACTCCGGCAAGCCGGTCGCGCCGGACCCGTACCTCAAGACCTACCCGTGGGCGAGCGGCCTGAGCTGACGACGCCGGCCCGGGCGGAACGCGTTGCCGCGCGCTCCGCCCGGGCCACCCGACCAGCAGTTCGGAGTACCCACAGTGACAGTCCTCTTCGGTCAACTCTTCACCGGCATCAGCATCGGCGCGGTGCTGCTGCTCATCGCGCTCGGCCTCGCGCTGACCTTCGGCCAGATGAACGTGATCAACATGGCGCACGGTGAGTTCATCATGGCCGGCGCGTACACCACCTATGTCCTGCAACAGAGCATCACCGGCGCCGGCCTGTCGCTGGCGGTCGCGCTACCGGTGGCGTTCGTGGTCGCCGGCACCATGGGTGTCCTGCTGGAGGTGCTGCTCATCCGCCGGCTCTACGCCCGGCCGCTGGACACCCTGCTGGTCACCTGGGGCGTGTCACTGATCTTGCAACAACTGGCCCGGGACATCTTCGGCAGCCCGAACGTGCAGACCCGCGCGCCCGAGCTGCTCACCGGCAACGTGGCGCTGCCCGGCGGGCTGACCATCGCCAACAACCGGCTGTTCATCCTGGCCATGGCGCTGGCCGCCGTCGCGGCGCTCACCCTGGCGCTGCGACTCACCCCGCTCGGGCGTCGTATCCGCGCTGTGGTGCAGAACCGCGACCTCGCCGCCGTGTCCGGCATCGCCACCTCTCGGGTCGACCGGACGACCTTCTTCCTCGGCTCCGGCCTGGCCGGGCTCGCCGGGGTGGCCCTCACCCTGCTCGGCCCGATCGGCCCGACCATGGGCACCAACCTGATCATCGACGCCTTCCTGGTCGTCGTGGTCGGCGGGATCGGCCAACTCAAGGGCAGTGTGATCGTCGCCTTCGCCCTCGGCGTGCTCCAGGCCACCGGGGAGTACCTGACCACCCTCAGCGTCGCCAAGGTGATCGTGTTCGTGGCGATCGTCGCGTTCCTCCAGTGGCGGCCACAGGGCCTGTTCACCCTGCGGACCAGGAGCCTCGCATGACAGCCGTCACCCCCGCGCCACCCGACACCGCCGTCCGCCCGGCGCCCGCCGGCGCCGTACCACCGGGCCGCCCCGTCGGCCGCTCACGGATGCGGACGCTGGCCGGCTTCGCCTTCGGCGCGGCGCTGCTGTTCGCCGTCGCCCCGCTGGTGTTGTCGGACTTCCGGTTGGCGTTGCTGGCCAAGTACCTCTGCGTCGCCATGGTCGCGGTCGGCATCGGGATCGCCTGGGGCCGGGGTGGGATGCTCACGCTCGGCCAGGGTGTCTTCTTCGGCCTGGGCGGCTACGCGATGGCCATGCACCTCAAGCTCGCCGACGCGGGTCCGGGTGGGATGCCCGACTTCATGCAGCTGTACGGGCAACTCGACGAGCTGCCGCTGTGGTGGCGGCCGTTCGCCAGCCCGTGGTTCGCGTTGCCCGCCACGGTGCTGCTGCCGATGATCGTCGCCTTCGGGCTCGGCTCGCTGGTCTTCCGTCGCCGGGTCCGCGGCGCGTACTTCGCCATCCTCAGTCAGGCGCTCGCCGCCGCGATGGTGATCCTGCTGATCGGCCAGCAGGGCACCACGGGTGGCACCAACGGGCTCACCGACATCAAGGGCTTCTTCGGCTACGACCTGGACGACCCGGTCAACCAGCGGATGGTGTACTTCATCATCGCCGGGACGCTGCTGGCGTTGCTCGCACTGGCCCGCCAGCTCATCCACAGCCGCTACGGCGAGTTGCTGGTGGCGGTTCGCGACGGTGAGGAACGGGTCCGCTTCCTCGGCTACGACCCGGCGTCGGTCAAGCTGGTGGCGTACGTGGTGGCGGCGGGCATGGCCGGGTTGGCCGGTGCGCTGTTCGTGCCGGCGGTGGGCATCATCTCGCCCGCGCTGATCGGCATCGTCCCGTCGATCGAGTTCGTCATCGGCGTCGCGGTGGGCGGCCGGGCGACACTGCTCGGTCCGGTGCTCGGTGCGGTGGCGGTGGCCTGGGCGCGTACCGCCCTCTCCGAGCGTTTCCCGGGCACCTGGACGTACCTGCAGGGGTTGCTCTTCGTGGTCGTGGTGGCGTTCCTTCCCGGCGGCCTGGCGTCGCTGTGGGCCTTGGCCCGCCGCCGTGACGTCGACGCGCAGCCGCTGCGGCGCGGGCGGTTGTCGCTGGGCCGACGACGCGCCGAGCGGACGGAGGTACCGGCGGCATGAGCGGCGAGCGGTTGGACGGGTTGTCCGTCAGTGACGTGCGGGTCAGCTTCGACGGTTTCACCGCAGTGGACGGCGTCTCGTTGGAGGTGCCCGCCGGTGACATCCGGTTCCTGATCGGGCCGAACGGCGCCGGCAAGACCACACTGGTCGACGCGATCACCGGTCTGGTCCGGGCCACCGGTTCGGTCCGGTTCGGTGACGAGGAACTGCTCGGCCGTCCGGTGCACCGGATCAGCCGGCTCGGCATCGGGCGGACCTTCCAGACCTCGACGGTCTTCGAGGAGCTGTCGGTGTTGCAGAACCTCGACATCGCGGCGGGCGCCCGACGCAGCTGGGCGACACTGGCCCGCCGTCGCCGAGGTGTGCCCGACGAGATCGCCGCCGCGCTGGAGACCATTGGTCTGGCCGAGCGGGCCGCGGACCTCGCCGGGACGCTCGCACACGGCCAGAAGCAGTGGCTGGAGATCGGCATGTTGCTGGTGCAGGACGCGCGGTTGCTGTTGCTGGACGAGCCGGTCGCCGGGATGAGCCACGAGGAACGCGACGCCACCGGCGCTCTGCTGGAGTTGGTGAGCCGGGATCGCACCGTCGTCGTGATCGAGCACGACATGGACTTCCTCCGTCGTTTCGCGCGCAGCGTCACAGTGCTGCACGCCGGCCGGGTGCTCAGCGAGGGCACAGTCGCGCAGGTCCAGGCGGACCCGCGTGTGCAGGAGGTCTACCTTGGCCACCCGGTCGACGCCGGGTCGGCCCGTACCGGCCTGGAGGCATGATGCTGACGCTGCGCGGGGTGCACGCCGGGTACGGGCGTTCTCGGGTGCTGCACGGGGTCGATCTGGCGGTCCCGCCCGACGGGGTGGCCGCCGTGCTCGGGCACAACGGCGCTGGCAAGAGCACCCTGCTGCGGGTCGCGGCCGGGCTGCTGCGCCCGAGTGCCGGCACCGTCGAGCTGGACGGCGAGGACGTCACCCGCGCCGGACCGCACGAGCGGGTGGCGCGGGGGATGGCGTACGTCCCGCAGGGTCAGCAGTGCTTCCCGCACCTGACCGCGGCGGAGAATCTGCGGCTGGTCGCCGACGGTCGGCGCGACGGGGCGGTGGCCACCGCGGAGGTGCTGGATCTGTTTCCGGCGTTGCGCCAGTTGCTGCGGCGCCGGGCCGGGCTGCTCTCCGGCGGCCAGCGCCAGCAGTTGGCCATCGCCCGAGCTCTGATCACCCGGCCGAGGCTGCTGATGCTCGACGAGCCGACCGAGGGTATCCAGCCGTCGGTGGTCGCGGAGATCCAGGAGCGGATCGTCGAGTTGACCCGGCAGTCCGGGTTCAGCGTGCTCCTCGTCGAGCAGCACCTGGGCTTCGCGCTGCGGGTGGCGGACCGCTACCACGTGTTGGAGTCCGGTCGGGTCACCTCGCACGGCGACGGGGGCGTCACGGCCGAGCGGGAGGTCCGGGCGGCGTTGGCGGTGTGATCGGGGTGGCGTCGGTCAGGTTCTCGGTGCGGGCCCGGTCGAGTCGCGGACGACCAGCAGGTGCCCGGTAGGGCGGCGGCGAGGGCGTGTCGTGCGCGGCTTGAGCGCGAGGGTGAGTGCCGTGCGGCCCATCTCGGTCATCGGCAGGCGGATGGTGGTGAGGCTGGGCGCGAGGTCGGCCGCCACGGAGACGTCGTCGAAGCCGACCACCGACATCCGCGCGGGCACCGGCACGCGGCGGGACCGCAGCGTCGACAGCACGCCCATCGCCATCACGTCGTTGAGCGCGATGATCGCCGTCGTCTCCGGATGCTCGTTGAGGATCTGCTCGGCGGCGGCGCGTCCACCGCCGCGGGTGAAGTCGCTGTGCACGACGGCGAGGTCGGCGGGGGACCGCCCGCGCTGCCGCAGGGCCGACGACACCCCGGCCAGCCGGTCGGCGACCGTGGTGAGGCCGGCGCTGCCGGCGGCGACAGCGATCCGCCGGTGGCCGAGGTCCATCAGGTGCTGGGCGAGCGCGTGGCCGCCGGCCTCGTTGTCCGGCAGGACGGCGTCGACGCCGAGCGCGTGTCGTCCGATGGCGGCGGCCCGTCCGCCGTGGTCCTGGAACGCGGCCAGTTCGGCGCGGGCCGCGCTCTCCATCCGTGGGTCGTCGTAGCCGGAGCCGCTGATCAGCACGATGCCGACCCGTTGGGCGATGAGGTGGCGCAGCTGTTGCAGCTCGTAGTCGGGGTCGCGGCCGGACTGGCAGATCTGCACCAGCAGCCCCTGCTCGGCGGCGAGTTGGATGACCCCGGCGGCGATCTCGGAGAAGTACGGGTCGTCGACCTGGTGGACGATCAACCCCACGGTGGAGGTGGCCCCACTGGCCAGGGTGCGGGCGTACGGGTTGGCCACGTAGCCCAGCTCACGGGCGATCTGCCGGATCCGGTCGGCGACCTCGGCGCTGACCCCCTCGCGGCCGGCGAGTGCTCGGGAGGCGGTCGCCAGGGAGACGGCGGCGTGTTCGGCGACGTCAACGAGGCGCGGCCGCCGGCTGGCCCTGGGCATCCGCAATCCTCCGAAAACATTCATGCTGCCCGATCTGTTGCGAGCGACATCGATCGAAGCCTAGGGTACGTAAGCGCTTACGTAAGCGCTTACGTGACCGGCATCCGGCATGCCGCGAAACGAGGTGACAGCCATGTCCAGGGCCCGACGAGCGGCCGTCTCCCTCCTGGCGATCGGCGCACTGACCGGCGCCAGCGCGCCACCGGCGCAGGCGGATCGCAGCATCCCGTCCGACGTCTACCCGGCGCTGCGCGCGCACCTGGTCGCCGCGTACGACT
Source organism: Micromonospora hortensis (assembly GCF_022230935.1). NCBI lineage: Bacteria > Bacillati > Actinomycetota > Actinomycetes > Micromonosporales > Micromonosporaceae > Micromonospora > Micromonospora hortensis. The sequence goes on along the minus strand of NZ_JAKKFE010000001.1, from coordinate 41,167 downwards.
TCGACCACCCGGTGCCCGGCGACCCCGCCCTGGAGCGCGACCAGGGGCGTTCCGGCACCGAGATCGAGCTGATCAACGGCGGTGTCGCCATGCGGGTGCCGGACCGCGCGTACCGGGGCAGCCGCAACGCGGTACAGACCCGGCAGGTCGCCCCCGCCGTCGCCGGCAACGACGACTGGAAGGCCGGCACCTGGTCGGCCAGCGGGGTGCGGACGCTGCGGGCCTTCAGCGCCACCGCCGGCACCACGGTCATGGGCTGGTTCAAGCTGAACATGGACAGCCCGTTGCCCAACTCCACCACCGCCGACCCGGACGACAGGTACAACGCGATCGGCCTGGCCGGAGTGCTGACCGGCGACTCCGACGGCCACGGCGTCCGCGCCCTGCTGGAGCTGATCGACGTCGACGGGGAGTTGCGTCTCGTCGCGCTCGGCCGGCGGCTCGACGGCGGCAACTCACAGACCTTCGCCGCCACCCGCGACTGGCGCGAGCTGCTGCCGGTCGGGGAGTGGGTGCACCTGGCCGCCACCTTCGACTTCACCACCGGCGCGCTCGCCCTCTACCGCAACGGCGAACCGGTCGACGGCTTCTACACCCGCGCCGACGACCCGTGGCTGGTGTCCGGGCCGGGCCCGCACGTGACCACCGCGTCCGACCCCCGGGGCATCAAGATCGGCGGCAGCTTTCCCCAGGACACCCTGGAACGCAACCCGTGCGACTGCCGGATGGACGGCCTGATGTTCCTCGACAGTGTGGTCTCCGCGAACGACGTGCGGAGGCAGTACCGCCACCTTGCCCGCTGACCACCCTCGGCACCGTCCCACCGAGAAGGAGACACGCGTGCGCACCCTGCACCGCCGCGCCGGCACCGTCCGCCGGCCCACAGTGAGGGCCGGCCTCACCGCCCTCGTGCTGATCCTGTCCACACTGGTCGCCGCGCCGGCACGAGCCGCCGACGCGGTCGATGACCCGATCCCCGACATGCCGGTCCAGTCCCGACTCGGGCTGGTCCTCAGCGAGTACGCCAGCTTCCCGCAGTCGTACCCCACGCCGGCGCCGACCGACGCGCGGCTCATGCGTACCGCCCGGATCAACACCATCATGGAGGTGCCCGACGGCTCCGGCCGGCGGGCGGTGCCCGACCTCAACGGCAGCCTCTACCTGGTCGAGGGCGGCGTGCCGCACGTCTACCTGGACGTGGCCGCGACGTTCGCGCCGCGGTTCTTCTCCGGTCGTGGGCTCGGCCAGGGCTTCGGGTACGTCGCGTTCCACCCGGAGTTCGGGGTGAACGGCCGGTTCTACACCATCCACACCGAGTTGGCGTCGACGACGACCGTCACTCCGGACTATGCCCAGCCCAACACGCTCTTCCACGGTGTCATCACCGAGTGGGCGGCGACCGATCCGGCCGCCGCCACCTTCGCCGGTACGCACCGGGAGGTGCTGCGCATCGGCTTCGGCGGCCAGGTGCACGGCATCCAGGAGATCAACTTCAACCCCACTGCCAAGCGCCACGACCGTGACTACGGCCTGCTGTACCTGGCCGTCGGCGACGGTGGCCAGGGCGCTCGCAACACCGACCCGCAGAACCTGGCCCTGCCGCACGGCAAGCTGCTGCGGATCGACCCCCGGGGCACCAACTCCGCGAACGGGCGCTACGGCATCCCCGCCGGGAACCCGTTCGTCGGCCGGGCCGGCGCGCTCGGCGAGCTCTACGCGGTGGGTTTCCGGGACCCGCACCGGTTCAGTTGGGATCGGGCGACCGGCCGGATGTACCTCGGGCACATCGGCGAACACGCCGTCGAGGCCATCTACGAGGTCCGTGCCGGGGACAACTTCGGCTGGAGCGAGCGCGAGGGCTCCTTCGTCTTCGACAAGGCGGCCACGAACCCCTGCGACCGGCTGCTCCCGCTGCCCGCCGACGACGACAGGTACGGCTACACCTACCCGGTCGCCGCGTACGACCACGACCCCGCCGCCGGCTGGAACTGCACCGACGACGTTGGTGTCGCGGTGGCCGGCGGCTTCGTCTACCGGGGGCGGGCGCTGCCCGCGCTGCGCGGCACGTACGTCTTCGGTGACCTGGTCGACGGCCGGGTGCTCTCCACCGAGGCCAATGAGATGCGCCGGGGCCGGGGGCTGGCCACGATCCACCAGCTCGCGCTCTTCGACGCGGCGGGCACCCCGGTCCGGATGCGCGACCTGTCGTCACCGGGCGCGCCCGGTGACCCCAACCGGGTGGACCTGCGCTTCGGCACCGACGCCGCCGGTGAGCTCTACGTCGTCGCGAAGGCCAACGGAAAGGTCTGGAAGGTGACCGGTACCCGGGAGTTCGCCAGCGGTGACGTCGGGGACGTCACACTCCGTCGCACCGCCGCAGCCGCGAACTGGGCGCCGGTGACGCCGGCGAAGTGGCAGTTCACAGGCGACCAGGTCATCCTGGCCGAGGCCGGGGAGAGCCGGCCCGGTCCGCGCCGGCCCTTCGAGTACGCCGTGCTGACCAACGGCCCGGCGTGGTCGTCGGTGCGGGTCGACGCCCAGGTACGACTCGACACGCCGGTGGAAATCACCAACCGGGACGTGATCATCGTCTTCGGCTGGCGCTCGGACACCGAGTTCTACTACGCCCACCTCTCCACCGACAACACGATCTATCCGCACAACGGCATCTTCAAGGTCAACAACGCCGACCGGGAGCGCATCGACCACCAGTGGAATGGCCGTTCCCGGGGCGCCAACCCGGCGATCACCGACGCCGACTGGCACCGGGTTCGGGTGGTGCACCTGCCGTCCACCGGTGAGATTGCCGTCTACGTCGACGGGCACCGGGACCCGCTGCTGACCGCGAAGGACACCACGTTCGGCTCGGGCCGGGTCGGCTTCGGCTCGTTCGACAACGTCGGGCGCATACGAAACCTGACCGTGACCGGCACGCCGGCCTGAGCCGAGTGGGGACGGCGGCGCTCGCGCCGCCGTCCCACCGGGTCATCCGCCGACCTGGCCCGCGGGGTCCGGTCCGCTTCGTAGACTTCCTGCCATGCCGGAGATCGTCGAGTTGCTGGCCTCGCCCGTGCACCGCTTCCTGGGCCGGCCCGCCGACGGCCCGGCCCCGGCCCCGCCCGGTGAGCTGGTCGACGCCGTCCGGATCCGGGCCGGCCTCGGCATCGTCGGCGACCGGTACTTCGGCCAGCAGGCACACCGCGACGCCAGCGTCACAGTCATCGCCCAGGAGTCGCTGCCGGTCGGCATCGGCCTGGCCGAGGTGCGGCGCAACATCCTCACCACCGGGATCGCCGTGGACGAGTTGATCGGCAGGGTGCTGGTGCTGGACTCCGGCGACGGACCGGTCAGCCTGCGGGTCAACCGGGCGGCCCGACCGTGCGCCTGGATGGACGTCACCGTCGGCCCGGGAACGTGGAAGGCACTGCGCACCACCGGCGGCATCCGCTGCACGCCCCTCAACGACGGCACCCTGCGCGTCGGCGCGATCGACGCCGTCGTCAGCTGAGGAAGGGATTCGACGCTGCCGGCTCGGCTGGCCGATTCGGCGAGGTGACGCTCTGGCGAGCTGGCGCGTGGTAGAACCAAACCGCGCATCGGCTCGCAGGTCTCCGGGCAGCCGGGGGCAATGCCGGACGGGACCTCATCCGAAACAGAGGTGGTGCGTTGAACCTCGAGCTGCGGCAGCTCATCGAGGAGCTGCGGGCTGAGCTGGCCGATGTGCCGGACAGCCTGGCCTACGCCGAGTTCGGTGAGGGGGCGGCCATCGACGCCGTACCGGCGGGGCTCCCGGCCGACCTGCGGGACCTCCTGCTGGTGGCCGACGGGCTGCGGACGGGTCGGGTCGAGCTGGCCTCCTCGTCGACCCTCGCGGGGATGCAGTACCACCTGGACTACGCGCCGGACTTCTCGTCCATCCCGCAGGACCGGGCAGGCTGGCTGGTGGTCGGCGTCCGCAGCGACGAGCCGATCTTCATGGATCGTGGCACCGGAGCGATCTGGTACTTCCCACCCACCGGCACCGAGTGGTTCATGTCCGACGCGTTCGAGGAGCTCGCCCCCGACGTGGAATCCTTCGTGGACTACTACCTGCTCGGGCCGGGCTACGCCGACCTGACCCCCGCCGACGACCGGTGGTTCGCGTTCCTCGACGAGCAGGGCCTGCTCGACGAGGACGACGAGGACGGCAGTTGAGTCAGACCGGGCTGATGTGTGCGGCCAGGACCCGCCAGCCGTGCGGGTCGTCGTGGACCCACGTCCGGGTGTAGCGCAGCCGCGCCGCGAACGGCGCCCCCTCGGAAAAGCCGGACACCCGGCCCAGGAAGAACGTCACCCCCGTCTTGCCGACGACGAGCAGGTCCAACTCCTCCTCCACCAACTCCTCGACGACCGTGCGGCGGTCCCGGTGGGCGGCCAGGTCATCCTGCTTGCTGTGGGTACGCCCGTCCGGGCCGATGGCGATCAGCTGGTCGACCAGCAACTGATCGAGGGCGGCGACGTCACCGGCCCGTTGGGCGGCCTGCAGGGTGCGCTCGGCGTCGAGCAGTTCAGCCTCGCGTGCGCTGTCCGGCATGGTGGCGTCCTCCCGTTCTGGTCCGACCCAGTGCCACCGTCGGCCCGGGCTGTCCGCATTGTGGCAGCCAACCCGGCGCGGACGGGGGTGGATCGCCGCCGACGTTCACAGACTCAGGCGAATCCGTACGACTGTCTCCCCGGGACTGGCGAGCACGGCGACTTCGTCACAGATCTGCTCCACGATGGCCAGCCCGCGACCCCGTACCGAATCGGCGGCCGGCATGCTCCGGCCGAACGCCCGCGTCGGCCCCTGGTCGACCACGTCGCAGAACAGCTGACCCGACTCGGCCCAGAGCCGCACCCAGCCGCCCCCGGTGGTGTGCTGCAACGTGTTGGTGGCCAGCTCGCTGACCGCCAGCGTCAACAGCTCCGCCCGTTCGGTCGACAGGCCACGGGCCAGCGCCCCGGCGCTGACGAACGCGCGCAGCGCTCGTATGTCGGTAGCGACCTGATACGCCATGGTGTCCGCGGCGTGGGTGGGGACACTCTGCTCGGCCACGGTCTCCCGTCGCTCGCCCGGCATCAGCCCGCCCGATGCGGCTGCCCGGCCAGCGGCACCGCGTTCCGCGCGGGTGTCGTGGGCGTGCGAGCCTCGAAGTGCGCCATCGGGCAGCAGGAACCCTTCTCGTAGCGACAGCCGTTGTCGCCACATCATGTCACCCACTGCCCGCTTGACTGTCTCGTCCGTTCGGCGGTTGATCACCTGCGGGCCGGCCCGACCAGCGTCGCCGCGCCGGCGGCGGCACTCGCCGTCAGGGACGGATGTCCAGAGCGCCGATCAGCCCGTCGCGCAGCGTGAACCGGTACCGCAGCTCGATCGGGCTGCCGGGGAAGTCACCGGACACCCGGGTGATGGCCAGGTACGAGTCGCCCGCCTGCGACGTGACCCGGACCGGTTCCGCTGTGTACGAGTAGGCGTCCATCGTCTTCTGCCGCCAGGCGCGGATCGAGGCCCGCCCGTCGTACAGGCGGTCCTCGTCGGCGACGCTCGCGGTGTCCGCGAAGCAGGCGACGAAGGCGTCCAGGTCCCGGTCGTTGACGGCCCGGAAGTACCGGTCGATCACGTCGGGCAGGTCGAGGGCCATCTGCTCCTCCTGCGGCACGGGCCGCCGTCGGGCAGCCGTCGGGTTCCCGGTCCGACCTCACCGTACGAGAAGCGGGCGGCACCGCGCGGAGCAACCAGCAGAACCATTCCCGCTGCGGCCGCCGGGTTTGCTGCCGGTGGGCCCGGGTAGCCACGCGTTTCCGAAAGCGAAGGGCGGGGGCATGGCCGAGCTGGCGTTCGTCGACAAGGTTGCGGCACGGGCGGGTCTCCCGCCGGAGCAGGCACGCCCGCTCACCGAGGCGGTCCTGCGGACCCTCACCGAGCGGCTCAGCGGCGGGGAGGCGGGCGCGTTGGCCCCCCACCTGGCCGGCGAGCTGAGTCCGCTGCTGGTCAAGGCCGCCGAGCCGCCGGAACCGTTCGGTTACGACGAGTTCCTGCGCCGGGTGGCCGACCGCGCGGGGATCGACCGTCCGGCCGCCGAGCGCGGCACCCGCGCGGTGCTCCAGACGATGCACCGGGTGGTCGGGCACCGCGAGTTCGAGGACGCCCTGGCCCAACTCCCGGCGGACCTGCGGGCACTGGCGCAACCGCTGCCGCACGGCCCCTGACCGACGCCCCCACCGCCGCGCGCCTCGGGCGTCGGTGACCGTTCGGTCCCTGGCGCGCCGCCACGACACCGGATCTACTGTGCGTTACCGACCGAACGCGCAGTGGTGGTGGTCCCGCGCCCGTCCGCCGGATCGTCGCCGCTCCGATCCGAGGAGCGTCCCCCTTGGCGTCCATGGTGTCCCCGCGTCCCCTGCTGACCGCAGTGACGACAGTCGTCGTGCTGATCACCCTCGCTCCCGCTCCCGCCACCGCGTCCCCGCACAGCTATCGGGTCGTCGACCTCGGCACCCTGAGCGGGGGTGACGGCGCTGCGACGGCGATGAACGACCGCGGCGACATCGTCGGCTGGAGCACCGTCGCCAGCGGAGCCCGGCACGCAGTGCTCTGGCGCCACGGTGTCATCACCGACCTGGGCGTGCTGCCGGGCGACACGGATTCCAGCGCCGTGGACGTCAACGAGTTCGGTGACGTGGCGATCACCTCCTTCGGCTCGGACTACCTGACCCGCGCGGTGCTCTGGCGCGACGGTCAGCTCCACGACCTGGGCACCCTGGGCGGGGAGAACAGCGTGGCGATCGGCGTCAACGACCGGCGGCAGGTGCTCGGCACCAGCGAACCGGCCGGCGAGATGCCGCACCGCTTCCTGTGGCGCGACGGTGTCTTCACCGACCTGGGCCTGGAGTACTTCTACGAGTTCACCGCCGACGTCAACAACGCGGGCGACGTGGTGGGCGGGTTCAACGTGCCGCCGCAGGACTACCCGTGCACCTGCGTCGGCGGTCTCCTGCGCAACGGCGTCTTCACCCAGATCGGCAGCGAGGCCATCGGGGTCAACAACCGGGGCCAGGTGGTGGGCGCGGCGAACGGGCGGGCGTTCCGCTGGCAGAACGGGACGTTGACCGACCTCGGCACGCTCGGTGGCTACTGGAGCCGCGCCACCGCGATCAACGACCGGGGCGCTGTGGTGGGCCAGAGCACCACCACAGCGGCGTGGCGCCCGTTCCTCTGGCGCGACGGGGTGATGACCGACCTGACCACCCGGGGCGTGTGGGAGACCGACTCGATCGAGGACATCAACATCCGGGGCCAGCTCGTCGGCGCCCGGGGGAACCGGCCGGTGCTGTTCCGCTGAGCGGCGTTCCTCGCACCACGGACGGGGCGGGGCGCGGCCTGACCCGCCGGTCAGGCCGCACCCCTTCGTCCGAGGTCAGCCGGTTACCCCGCTGCTGACCACCCACTTCTGGTGTGCGCCGCCCGCGTACGTGCCGAGCTGGATCTGGGTGCGGTCGGCGCTGCTACCGCCGGCGGCCTCCATGATCTTGCCGGACTGCGGGTTGCGGATCGACCCGTCCGCCTGCGGCTGCCAGACCTGCGCGCCGGTGCCGTTGCAGGTCCAGAGCTGGATCTTCGTGCCGTTGGCGGTGCCGGCGTTGTCGATGTCCAGGCACTTGCCCAGCACCCGGTACGTGTCGCCGACCTTCGTCCACGACTGCGCGGCGGTGCCGTTGCAGGTCCAGAGCTGGATCTTCGTGCCGTCGGCGGTGCCCGAGTTGTCGACGTCCAGGCACTTGCCGCCGACGCCGGTGATGGTGCCGCCGGTCGGTGGCGGGGGACTGCCCGGGATCGAGTTGAGCGTGTACCACGCCTCGGTGCTCCACAGAGACTCGCCGCTGGTGGAGGTGAACGGGCGCGGTGAGCGCAGGTGCACCACACGGCCGGCCTTGCGACCGGGCACCGTGAGGCTGACCTTCTTGCCGTCCGCCGAGAGGGTGGCCGCGGTGACGGTCAGCGTCTCCTCGTCGATCTTCGGGCCGCCGTAGTTCGACGTCGCCACGTACCGCCACTGCTTGAGCTTGTAGCGCGCGGCCAGCTCGGCGGCGGTCGCCGTCGACACCGGCTGGGTGTACTCCACCTCGAAGCCGGTCGTGGTGGCGCGCATCGCGAGCATCTCGAACGTGGTGGCGGTGTTCGGGGTGAGCTTCTGCAGGCCGTACGACAGCTTGCCGGTCTGGCCCCAGTTGCCGCCCGCGCCGAGCCCACCGACGTAGATCGCGCCGTCCGGGCCGACGTTGACCTCGGAGACGCCCGCCTCCAGGCCCTGGGTGAGCCGGAACAGCGCGCCCTGGTATTCGCCGTTGACCTTCTCCACGTTCGCCCGTTGCAGGCCGCCGTAGGTCACGTCACCGATGACGAACTGGCCGGCGTAGCGACCGCTGGTCAGGTAGAGCGGCGTGCTGGGCGAGTTGGCGATCTCGTTCTGCGGCATCCAGAGCACCGGCTGCGTGACCGCGGCGGTGTCGAACGGGCCCGCCGGGTTCGTGAAGTGGTTGAAGAACCGGCCCTGCTTGACGTGCACCAGCTTCGACGAGGGCAGCCAGCCGCCCTGGTTGTCGGTGACGAAGATGCCGCCCTCCGGGCCCCAGCCGATGCCGTGTGGCGTCCGCAGGCCGCCGGCGACGTAGCTGACCGCGCCGGTGTCCTTGTTGACCTTGAGGGTGGTGCCGCGGTTGGTGGCCGGTTGCGGGTTGGTGGTGGCGCCGCCGGAGTTGATCGACACCGACAGGTTCAGGTAGAAGAACCCGTCCTGGTAGAGCAGGCCGAACGCGAACTCGTGGAAGTTGCCGCCGTACGGCCAGGTGGCGACGGTCTCCAGACGCTCGGCCACCTCGTCACCGCCGGTGTTCACCAGACGGGTCAGCCGCTGCTTCTCGGTCACGTAAACCACCCCGTCGACGACCTTGAGCCCCATCGGTTCCTTGAGGCCGCCGGCGATCTTCTTGGTGGTCACGTTGCCCGGGGTTGTCGACCCACCGGTGTTGCCGAGGATCCAGACCTCGCCGTCCTGCGAGCTGCCGGACTGGTCGCTGCCGCCCCACGTGCTGATGACCAGCCGGCCGTCGGCCAGCCAGTCCATGCCGGTGACCTTCGGCTGGAAGCCGCTGGGCCGCAGGTTGGTCACTGTGTAGCCGGGGTGCACGCCGGTCAGCGGCAGGCCGTCGCCGGGGGTGTCGGAGACACCCTCGCACTCCTTGCGTCCGGGTGCTGTCACCCGGACCACGCCGGCGTCGGTGCTCAGCGCCGAGTTCGGTACGACCACGAAGGTCGACGAACCGGGGGTCTTCCACTCCAGCGTGATCTGCTGCCCGCCCCCACGCTCGAAGTGGTCGATGCGCAGCGGGTGCAGGCCGGCGGTGAGGGTGACGGTGCCCTCCTTCGGCGGGGTCGCGCCGTGCAGCCCGTCGTGGTTGATCACCACGGCGTTGTCGATCGACAGCTTGGAGCCGTCGTCGCTGCTGAGCCGGAAGGTGTAGCTGCCGGCCTGGGTGGTGGTGATGTTGCCGAGCACCTGCGAGACGAAATTGTCCTCGAAGCCGAAGTCGGCCGCCGAGGTCCAGTTGACCGTGGACATCAGCTTGTCCACGTTGGGGGTCTGGGCGGGCTTGAGGGTGCACAGCTCGGACAGCGGCACCTGCACGTCGAAGACGCGCAGCGTGACGCCCGGTTCCTGCGCGGGGGCGGCGTTGGCGGGGACGGCCCAGAGACCGGCGGCGAGGACGAGTGCCAGCGCACCCAGGACGGGATGGCGGAGTCGGCGTAGCAGGCGTGAGCCCATCGTTCCTCCAGGAGGCAGTGGAGTGTCCGACGGCCGGCGTGGATCAGTGGTGAGGATGACCGTCGGCCCGGCTCCGTAACGTCCTCGACGCCGACGAGTGACATTGCGGAAACACCGGGTGGATGGCTCGGAACATTAAGGGGTTTCGATTGGACTGTCCATGGCTTCGCCTCGATACATCAAAAGTTCCCTATGTCCGTGCGAAAGTTCGCGATAATACGCGAAGAATGCCCGACTATTGCGCCGGCCTACCGCCGTCCGCGCCGCTGCGGGCCACCGCTCCGATTGCCGGTCTTTCGAGTCGGGTTGGCGGACTTGCGGGTTGCGGCTCCGCCTCGGCCCGCGCCGTCGGCGGACCGACTGTCCGCAGTGGAGGCTCCGCGTACCGAGGGCCGACGGCGAGCCGCCACCAGCACGATCGCCGAGACCACGACGACGATCAGGGCCGGGACCAACCAGGCCGGGAACCCGCCGTCGCGCTGCTCCTTCGCGGCGTCAGCCGGCTCGCTCGCCGCAGCGCCGGTGGGGGCGACGGAGCTGCCGGTGGCCCCAGGATTGGTCGAGCCCTCGCCCTCGGCCTGGGCGAGCAGCGCCGGATCCGGCCCCGCCGTGGGCACCGACCAACCGGCCGGGGCCGGCGTGCCCGGGCCCTGGTAGTCGAAGGTCACCTCGCCCCGCACCGCCTCACCGTCCGAGGCGACCGAGAGGTAGCTGGCGGTGTAGCGGCCCTTCGCCGGCCAGTGCGCGACGGTCACCATCGCCGGGAAGCCGGTGTGGTAGAGCCGTGGCTCGAACACACCGTTGACCATGAAGTACTCGGTGACCGGCTTGTCCAGTCGCTTCGGCTCACCGTAGGACCACCCGTTGTCCACTCGCGACCCGTCCGGACCGCTGATGGCGAAGTGCGCGTTGGACGCCGGCTTCTCGGTGAAGTACAACGCCAACTGGGTCAGTGGCTCGCGTACGACAGTGCCCTTCAGCGGGGTGGAGGTCGCCAGCTGGCCGTGCGCGGACGCCGGGGCGACGGGCAGCAGCAGCGACACCACCACTGTCGCCGCCAGCGCAGCCACGACACGACTCAGAACCTCACGCACAGTGACCAGCTTCGATCGCATTCGTTCATCATGGTCATTTCCCCCGCACCGAACAAGACGTAGAGTTCTCCTCCCCGACGATCAACCCGACACCCGTCCCCCTCGCGTCGTTCGGAGTTCGCCCGTGTTCGTCAGTACCCCCAACACCCGGACCGCCGCCACCCTCGCCGCCGCCACCCTCGGCGCCCTGCTCCTCGCCGGTTGCGGGCAGGACGACGAACCCTCGGTGGCGACCCCCTCGCCGGCACCCACGTCCGTCGCCCCGTCGGGCGCCACCCCCACCGCGTCGACCCCGACGGCCACCGGCACGCCCAGCGCCTCCGCCAGCACCGACGCGGTGGACAAACAGATCACCGTCACGATCGCGAAGAAGCGGGTCGATCCGCCCACTGGACGGGTCACCGTCAGTAAGGGTCAGATGGTCCGGATCACCGTCACCTCCGACGTGGCCGACGAACTGCACGTGCACGGCTACGACCTGGGCGCCCGCCTGCCGGCCGGCACGCCCGGCTCGGTGGAGTTCCGCGCCGACAAGACCGGGCTGTTCGAGGTGGAGACGCACGAGTCCGAGCTGGTGCTCTTCCAGCTCGTCGTCCGCTGAACGAGATGACGGCCGCTCCCACGCTGCTGGCACACGGCGTCGGTGGCCGTCAGGACCTGCCGATCACGCTGCCGCAGCTCGTCGTCGCCGCCGCGCTGACCCTCGTCGTCACGTTCGTGGCGCTGGGCCTGCTCTGGCGCGAACCCCGGCTCGACCGGGACGCCACCGGCGGTCGCCCGGTGCCGCAGTGGCTCGCCCGACTCGTCGACGCGTCCGCGTTGCGGTGGGCGCTGCGCGGGCTCGGCCTGCTCGCCGCCGCCTGGTTCTGCCTCGGTCTGCTGGGCGGGCCCGACACCGCTGACAACCCGACCGCCGGCGTGCTCTACGTGCTGCTCTGGATCGGGCTGGCCCCACTGTCGCTGCTGCTCGGCCCGATCTGGCGGGCGGTCAACCCGCTGCGCACCGTGCACCTGCTCGCGGCGCTGGCGACGCGGCGCGACCCGAACCGTGGGCTCCGTGAGCTGCCCGACAGCGTCGGCTGGTGGCCGGCCGCCGCCACACTGTTCGGGTTCGTCTGGCTGGAACTGGTCGCCCCCGACCGGGCCACCCTGCCGGTCATCACCGCCTGGCTGGCCGGGTACGCGGTGGTCCTGTTGGCCGGCGCGGTGCTGTTCGGCTCCGGCTGGTTCGACCACGCCGACCCGTTCGAGGCGTACAGCACAGTGATTGGTCAACTCGCCCCGCTCGGCCGGGCCGCCGACGGCGTGCTGGTCTGGCGCAACCCGCTCGACGGGATCGCCGGCCTGCGACCCCGCCCCGGGCTGGTCGCCGTGGTGATCGTGCTGCTCGGCTCGACCATGTTCGACAGCCTCTCCAACGCGCCGGGCTGGTTGCGCTTCAGCCAGGAGAACGGCCTGCACCCGGCGGTCACCGGCAGCGCCGGTCTGAGCCTCGTCATCGCCGCCGTCGCTGTGGCGTACCTCGCCGCCACCGGTGCCGCGGCGCGCATCGGTCGCGCCGACGCCGCCGAGGCCCGTGGGGTGCCGGGCGAGATCGCCCACTCCATCGTGCCGATCGCTGTGGGGTACGTGGTCGCGCACTACTACTCGCTGCTGATCCTGGAGGGCCAGCGCACCGTCGCGTTGCTCTCCGACCCCCTGGGCGCCGGCGCCAACTGGCTCGGCACCGCCGACTGGGAGCCGCAGACCGCGCTGATCACGCCGTCCGGGGTGGCGACCCTCCAGATCACCGTCATCATTCTCGGACACCTGCTCGGCACGCTGCTCGCCCACGACCGCGCCCTGTACCTGTTCCCCCGGGCCCGGGCGGTGGCCGGCCAACTACCCCTGCTGGCGCTGATGGTCGCCTACACCGTCGCCGGTCTGCTGCTGCTCTACGCGGGGTAGCCCCGCCCGGGCTCCGACCCGTGCGTCATGATGGCCCGTGGACTCCGATCTTCAGCGCTACCTCGACGAGCTGGTCAGCACCGCCCGGGACGTGCTCGGCGACGACCTGGTCGGCGCGTACGCGGCCGGCTCGGTGGGGCTCGGGGCGTACCAGCCAGGCCGCAGCGACGTGGACGTGGCGCTGCTCAGCGCCGGGCCGCTCACCGACACCGCCAAGCGGACGTTGGTCGCCCGGCTGCGGCACGAGGCGCTGCCCTGCCCCGCGCGCGGACTGGAGCTGGTCGTCTACGACCGGGCGGTGGCCGCCTCCGGCACCCCGGAGCCCGGCTTCGAGGTCGAACTGAACACCGGGGCCGGCATGCCGTTCCGGCGCACCCTCGACCCCGCCGACCGCCCGGCCGCCGACGGCCGATTCTGGTACGGCCTCGATCGCAGCATCCTGCACCAGAGTGGACTCCCACTGCTCGGCCCGCCGGCCGGAGAGGCCTTCACCGACCTCGCCCCGGCCGACCTGCGCCGCCTGCTCATCGAGGCGCTGTCCTGGTGGCTCGCCCTGCCCACACCGCCGGCCGACCAACCCGCGCCCGGCACCGAGGACGCCGTACTCGGCGCCTGCCGGTCGCTGGTGCGCCACCGCGACGGCGTCTGGCTCGCGAAGGTGGCCGCCGGGCAGCGGCTGATCGACGCCGGCGACCCGGCCGAGGTGATCCGTCAGGCGGTCGCCGCGCGACACGGCGGGCCGCCGCCCACCGGTGCGCAGGCCCGCGCCTTCCAACAACGGGTACGCGACGAGATCGCCGGGTAGCCGCTTCGCCGCTGCGGGGGCGGGCCGCGCGGCGCTCAGCGGACCGGGCTGGCCTTCATCGAGGCGAAGAGCAGGTTGAGACCCTCGGTCATGGTCGGGTGGGTGATGATCGCGTCCCGAAGAGCGGTCCACGGCATCCCGGCGAGCATGGCCAGCTGCACCGAGGTGATCACCTCACCGGCCTCGGCGCCGAGCAGCGCCGCGCCGAGGATCCGGTCGGTGCTGGTGTCGACGACCGCCTTCCACATGCCCTGGGTCTGACGCAGGGTGCGCGCCCGGGGGATGGCGGCGACCGGCAGGTGGGCGACCTGGATGTCGTACCCGGCGCGGCGCGCCTCGGTCTCGGTCAGCCCGATCCGCGCCAGCTCCGGGGTGGTGAAGACGGTGTACGGGATCAGCCGGTCGGCGGTGCTGCGCTGGCCCCCCGCGAGGTTCGCCCGGATGATTCGGTAGTCGTCCAACGAGACGTGGGTGAACTGCGGGCTGCCGGCGACGTCCCCGGCCGCCCAGGTGCGCTCGGCGCTGGTGCGCAGGTGCTCGTCGACCTCGACGAAGCCCCGCTCGCTGAGTCGTACGCCGGCCACGTCCAGGCCGAGCCCGTCGGTGACCGGCTCCCGGCCGGCCGCCACCAGCACGTCGTCCCCGATCACCACGCTGCCGTCGTCCAGCGTCACCCGCAGCGAGTCGTCGGCCTCCCGGTCGACCCGCGCGACCGCCACACCCACCCGTACGTCGATGCCGTCATCGAGGAAGACGCGCGTCACCGCGTCGCTGACGTCGGGGTCCTCGCGGGTGAGCAGCCGTGGACCGCCCTCCACCAGTGTCACAGCGCTGCCGAACAGCGCGAACATCTGCGCGAACTCCACCCCGACGGTGCCGCCGCCGAGGACCACCAGCCGGGCCGGCAGCCGGTCCAGGTGCAGCAACTCGTCGCTGGTGAGCACCCCGGCCTCGGCCATCCCGGGCACCGACGGCAGGTGGGGGCGGGTGCCCGTGTTGATCACCACGTCGCTGCCGCGCAACAGTCGCTCGCCGCCGTCGGCGAGTGCCACCCGTACGGTTCGTGGGCCGACGAACTGGGCCTCGCCGATCACCAGGTGCAGGCCGGAGTCGAGAAACTGCTGCCGGTTGGCGGCGACCATCCCCTCGACCACGTCCTGCTTGTGCGCGCGCAACAGGTCGATGTCGACCCGGCCACCCTCCACCGTCAGGCCGAGCGCCGACGCGTCCCGCAACTGGCGGGCAGCCCGCGCGCTGGTCACCAGGGCCTTCGTCGGGATGCACGCGACGTTGATGCAGCTACCGCCGATCATGCCGCGCTCGACCATGGCGACCCGCTGCCCGGATCGGGCGACGTCCATGCTCAACGTCTTGCCGGCCTTGCCGCCACCGACGACGAGCAGGTCGAACTCCTCCGGTTGGTCGGTCACCGGGCGCTCCTCTCGGTCACCGGCCAGGCCGGCGGCCACCGCTGGTGCGCGGCGGCCAGCCCAGCCTGCCAGCTCAAACGGGCACCGCGACCCGGTTCCGCGCAGAATCCGCCCGGGCCGCCCCCATTCCGCGATCTTGCACTTACTGTCGCGACGTAGGGGGCATTCCGTGCATCTCGGCGACCGAAACCGCAAGATCGGCGGGGACGGGACCCGGGCCCGCGCGGATTCGCTTCGGGCCCGGGTTCGATCGCTGCTGAGGTCAGTGCCGGACGGCGCCGTTCTCGCTGACCGGCTGCCCGAAGGCGAGGAACGGTACGGGCGTCGGTGTGTCAGTGCCGATGTGCCGAGGGAAGGTCGGCTCGGCGTCGTCGGCGCTCACGTCCCGGCTTGCCGTACGGTCGGAGGCCACCGACTCGTCCGCCACTGCCGGTGCGCCAGCATGCTCGTCGTTCGCCTGCTCGGCTGGGGCCTGGTCGCCGTTCGCCTGCTCGGTCGGGGACCGGTCGCCGTTGGCCTGGCCTACCGGGGTCAGGTCGGCGTAGCCGCTCTGGACCGGGCTCCGGTCGGCAGGCGCGGCGTTGAGCGGGGCGCGGTCGGCGGTGGCGCGATCGGCGTCCGCGTCGTCCACGGCGGGTCGCTCGGCGGAGTACCGGTCGACGCCCACGCGCTCGACGGTGAGCCGCTCGACGCCTACCCGCTCCGGGGCGGGTCGGTCGGCGCTGGAGCGGGAACCCACCATCGGGTACTCAGCGGTCTCCGTACCGCCGGCTGCCGCGGCCATGACCGCGGCGGCGGCGAGGTCGGCCACCCGCTTCGCCTCCCGCTGTACGCGGGCGCGGACATCCTTGGCGTGCCGCTCGGCGGAGTCCCCGGCACGCCGGGCCTCGTCCAACCGGGCACTCTCGGCGGTCAGGTCCCGGCGGACCTCACCGAGTCGCTGCTGCATTCGGGACAGCTCGTTCTCCAGCGTCTCGCCCTCCTGGCGGATCTCGGCGAGCTGCTGGCGGCCGGTGTCCAGCTCGGCGTTCAGCTCGGCGGCCTCCTGCCGGCGCTCCTCAAGCTCCTTCTGCAGGGCGGCGAGCTGCTGCTGATGGCTGGCGGCCTGCTCGTCGGCGCGGTTGCGCAGCTCGGTCACGTGCTGCTGCGCCTCGGCCAGCAGCGCGGCGATCTGCTGCTCGGTCGCGCTGCGCTCCTCGGCCAGCTCCTGCTCGGCGGCGGCCTGCTGTTCGGCGATGTCCTGCTCGGCGGCGGTACGCCGCTCGTTGACCTCGCGCTCCACGGTGGCCTGCCACTGGGCCATCTCCTGCTGGTGCTTGGAGCGGGCCGACTGGAGTTCCTGCTGGATCTGGGTACGGGCCGACTTCATCAGCGCGTCGGCGGCGACCCGGGTCTGGTTGAGCTGCTGTGCGCTCTGCTCGGTGATCCGCTTGGCTTCGTGCTGGGCGCGTTCGTGCGCGGCCTCACCGTCGGCCCGCAACTGCTCGGCGTGCTCGCGGATCGCTGTCAGTTCAGCTTCGGCGTGGGTGCGCCGTTCCTCGTGCGCCTGCTCCTGCTCGGTCCGCCGGGCGGCCAGCTCCTCGGCCAGATCCTGACGTGCCTGCGCGGCCCGCTCACGGGTGTCGGCGAGGATCCGCTCGGACTCGCTGCGCAGCTCGTTGGCCCGGTCGGTGGCCGACTCGGTGATGATGCCGGCCTGCTTTTCGGCGAGCGCCATGATCTCGCCGACCATCGGGCCCAGATCGTGGAACGAAGCGCGGTCCACCTGCACGGGTTGCTCCTGAAGCTCAGCCAGTTCGGCGCGCAGCCGCTGCACCTCGGCGGTCAGTTCACGGACGCGGACGGCGGAGCGCCCGTGCTCTCCGCTCAGCATGGCTATCTGGCCGTCGAGCTGCTCCAGGTGCCGGTCCACCTGGCGTTTGTCGTATCCGCGCAGGGCGAGCTCGAAGCTCGGCCGGGAGGCCGCATCGTCGCGTGCTGCGTGCGGCTCAGCGCCGATGGACATGCACCATCCTCCGTACGATCGGGGCGTCAGGGTCGGCGGTCGCCTGCCCCACGGGCCGTCAGTGTGGCGCAACGCTACCGCCGACCGGACCTCATGCGAAGTCCTGCCCCACCACCTCTCACGTTGCCGTCCCGCGTTCCCCCGATCCCGCGCCGATCATGGACTCGCGGTGCCGGAAAGGTGGTGCTCCACCACCTTTGTCATCCACCACAACTCCATGATCGACGCAGGTCACCTCGGCGCGAGGTCAGCGTCGGCGGGCCACCAGGACCGCGTCGTGGTGGGTGATGTCCTCGCCGTTCTGGTTGGTGACGAGGCGGGAGCGTTCCTCAGCCGCCAGCACCTCCCAGTGAGCCGGCTCCAGATCGGCGGCCACGTCCTGAGCGGTGTACATCATGTCCGGCATGTGCATCCGGTGCGCCGACCCCCACAGATCCGACGGGTGGTGCCCGACGATCAGCAGGACACCGCCCGGTGCCACCGCCGCGGCCAGCCGGCCGAACAACTCCCGCCGCTGCTCCGGGGGCAGGTGCATGAACTGCGCGGACACCAGGTCGTACGCCTCCTCGGTGGGCGGCTTGTCCCGCAGGTCGGCGTGGGTGAACTCGATCCGATCGCCCACGCCGGCGGCCTCGGCGTGCGCGGCGGCCCGGCTCAACGCCGTGCTGGAGATGTCCACCGCCGTCACCTGCCAGCCGCGCTCGGCCAACCACACCGCGTCGCCGCCCTCGCCGCTGCCCACGTCCAGCGCGCGCCCCGGGGCCAGATCGGTGACCTCGGCGACCAGCTGCGGGTTCGGTCGGCCACTCCAGACCGACGGCCGGGACTGGTAGCGCTCCTCCCACGCCGGCTCCTCGAACGTCGTGGCCACCAACTGCCGGTACGCGGCCACCGCGTCCCGGGTCTCCTCGGCGATGAGATCGGCGTTGATCGCCGCCGCCGCGTTCAGACCGGCCCCGGCGGACGTGATCACCTGACCGCGAATGTCGGCCACGTTGCCCGCCACCCAGACACCCGGGACGGTCGTCGCGCCGGTGGCGTCGGCGGAGATCTGGGCGCCGATGACGTGCTCACCCATCATCACCTCCTCCGGGGCCAGGCCGAGCCCCACCAGCACATCGGAGCGGGGAGTCAGCCGCGTCGCCACCACTATCGCGTCGAGCGCCACCACCCGGCCGTCGGCGAGCCGTACACCGGTCAGCGCGTCGTCGGTCACCTCCACCGCGGCGACCGGGCCGGGCACCACAGCGATGCTGCGGGCGGCGAGCCGCTCGGCGGTCTCCGCGTCGGGTGCGGGGGAGTCGTGCAGGAGGAGCAGCACGCTGGAGCTCCACTGTCGCCACATCTCGGCCTGGTGCACGCTCAGCGGGCTGGTCGCCAGGACGCCGATGCGGCGGTCCCGAACCTCCCAGCCGTGGCAGTACGGGCAGTGCAGCACGTCACGACCCCACCGCTTGGCCAGGCCGGGCACGTCGGGCAGTTCGTCGGTCAGACCGGTGGTCACCAGCAGCCGGCGGGCCCGCACCGAGTCCCCGCCGTCCACGCTCAGCCGGAACCCGTCGTCGTCCCGGGTCGCCGCCCGCACGCGTCCGGTGCGGAACTGCCCGCCGTACCCGGCCACCTCGGCCCGGCCGATCGTGAGCAGCTCGCCCGGCGGCGTCCCCTCCCGGCCCAGGTAGTTGTGCACCCGGTCGGCCGGTGCGTTGCGCGGCTCACCGGAGTCGATCACCAGCACCGACCGTCGGGCCCGGCTCAGCGCCAGGGCTCCGCTGAGCCCTGCGGCGCCGCCGCCCACCACCACCACGTCGTATGTCTCGTCCACCGGTATCTCCCTCTTGCTTCGTCGGCTGCGCCCACCATCCGTCGCCGCCGGCAGGGTGGCAACTATCCTTGCCGTTATGGCAAACGAGGACAGCGCCGCCCTGGCGGCAGTCGGCCCCCGGCTGCGTGCCCTACGTCACCAACGCGGGACCACGCTGACCCAGCTCGCCGACCTGACCGGCATCTCGGTGAGCACCCTGTCCCGGCTGGAGTCCGGGAGCCGTCGCCCCACCCTGGAGTTACTGCTCCCGCTGGCGAGGGCCTACCAGGTGGCGCTGGACGAACTGGTCGACGCCCCCGCCACCGGCGACCCCCGGGTACGCCCCAAACCGATAGTCATCCACGGCGTGACGTACCTGCCGCTGACCCGCCGACCGGGCGGTGTCCAGGCCTTCAAGCAGATCTTCCCGCCGGACCCGTCCGCCGGGGGCCGAATCCCGCAGGCCCACGAGGGGTACGAGTGGCTCTACGTGCTCTCCGGCCGGCTACGCCTGCTGCTCGGTGACCGCGATCTGACGCTGACCCCGGGAGAGGTGGCCGAGTTCGACACCCGCATCCCGCACCTCTTCTTCAACCCCGGCCCCGGCACCGCCGAAGCCCTCAGTCTCTTCGGGCCGCAGGGGGAGCGGTTGCACGTCCGCGCCCGCCCGGCCAGGCCCGACAAGCAGCAGTAGCCCCGGACGCGCCGCCGTTCAGGTGGTGTAGTCAGCGTTGATCCGGATGTATCCGTCGGTCAGGTCGCACCCGTACACGGTGAAGGCGCCGGCGCCGATACCCAGGTCGACCTCGATCACCACGTCGTCGCCTTCGAGGTGGCGCCGCAGCCGAACCAGCGTCTCCTCGGTGGCCTGCGCCGGATACACCTCGATACCGCCGAAGCCGATCCGGACCCGTTGCTGGTCGATGTCTTCGTCGTCCTCGCACTTGCCGACCGCCATGGCTACCCGGCCCCAGTTCGGGTCCGCGCCGTGCACGGCTGTCTTCACCAGCGGCGAGTTGACGACGGCCTTGCCCACCCGCTTGGCCTGCTCGCCGTCCCGGGCACCGCTGACCCGGACCTCGATGAGTTTGCTGGCGCCCTCGCCGTCGCGGGCGACCATCCGCACCAGATCCAGCGCGACCGTATACAACGCCTGTTCGAACTCGTCCAGATCGACCGGCCCGGCCAGGCCGTTGGCGAAGACCGCCGCCGTGTCACTCGTGGAGGTGTCGGTGTCGATGCTGACCGCGTTGAAAGTGCGGGCGATGACCGACCGGAACACCCGGTCCAGCTCGGCCGGCTCGATGCGGGCGTCGGTACAGAAGAAGGTCAACAGGGTCGCCATGTTCGGTTCGATCATGCCGACGCCCTTCGCGACGCCGACGATGCTCGCCGCTCCGCAGCTGGCCCGCACCACCTTGGGCGTGGTGTCGGTGGTCATGATCGCCCGGGCGACCCGGTCGAAATCGGCAGGCGGAAAGGGCCACCGAAGATCGGCCAGGCGCTGTCGCACCCTCGGCATCGGATACTGCTTCCCGATCACCCCGGTCGAGGCGATGAGCAGTTCGTCGTCGTCCAGTCCGGCGGCGCGAGCCACTGTGGACCGCACCTCGCGGGCGTTCTCCAGCCCCTCCTTGCCGGTGGCCACGTTCGCGTTGCGGGAGAGCACCACGACGCCGCGGGCGGACGATGTCGACGCCGCCGAACGGCTGAGCAGGACGCTGGGGCCGGCGAACCGGGAGCGGGTGAACACCGCGGCGCTGACCGCTGGCACCTCGGAGACCAGGGCGGCGAAGTCGTCCTCGTCATCCTTGAGCCCGGCGTTCGCGACCACCGCGCGGAACCCCTGCGGAACGATCATGTACTGCTCCATCCTTCTCGTCTCGGCCCGGTCCTGGGCCCCGAATGCCGCCGCGGACGACGTCAAGGCTCACGCCAACTCGGACACCGGTGACCTGCCGTTCACCGAAGCCGGTCACCGGGGAGCGGACCTCCGCGCGTCGGCACGGCGCAGGCCGAAGCCCATCGAAGGCCAGCTGCAGCGGCACGCCCTTCGTGACCCAAGGTATCAATGCGGTCGCTGTCCGACGGACGCCCGCCCGGCGCATCCCAGGGACGGTCCGCCGCTCCGTCAACTCCGCCCCCGGCACCGCCGAGGCCTCAGCCTCTTCGGGCCGCAGGGGGAGCGGCTGTGCGTCCGGGCCCGCCCCGCCGCCGCGCAGGACAAGGGGTGATCAAATAGGCAGGTCCGCGTCCGGTCCGGGCGGTCGACGTCGATGCGAAAATGGCCCGATGACCAATGCGGCATCCAAGCGCTGGAGCGACCGGATCGAGCACCATGACATCATCGTCAACGAGGTGCCGGGCCTCCGTCCACTGACCTTGGATCTTGTCGTTCCAGTGGAGGCACCCCAACCCGTCCCGGTTCTGGTGTGGATCCACGGCGGCGCGTGGCTGTTCGGCTCGCCCAAGCAACCCGCGGACTGGCTCATGGAAGCGGATCCGTTCGCCGCCGCCATCCGTGCCGGGTTCGCTGTCGCCTCCGCGCAGTACCGACTCAGCGGCGAGGCGCACTTTCCCGCTCAACTCGACGACGTCAAGGCGGCGGTGCGATGGCTGCGCCGACACGGCGACCAGGTGGGCGTGGACCGCGAGCGGATCGGGGTGTGGGGCGAGTCGGCCGGTGGACACCTGGCCTCGATGGTCGCGCTGACGGGGGACGACCAGGACGACAGTGACGTCCGGGCGGCGGTCTGCTGGTACGCGCCATCGAACCTCTTGACCATGCAGTCGCAGGCACACCCGTCCGGAACGATCAACCACGACGCGGCGGACTCGCCCGAGTCCCTTCTGATCGGCGCCCCGTTGGCCGACAACCCGGGTCTGGGCCGGGTGGCCAGTCCGATCACCTACGTCACCGACCAGGCCCCACCCATGCTGCTGATCCACGGCGACCAGGACGTGGTCGTACCGGTGGGGCAGAGCGAGGAGCTTGCCGCGGCATTGACCGCGGTGGGGGCCGAGGTCGAGCTGTCGGTGGTGCCGGGCGCCGACCATTGTTTCGGCGGGGTGCCGCTGGAGCCGCTGATCCGCGACACCCTGGCGTTCTTCACCCGGGTCCTGATCGCCTAATGGCCTGAGCCGGCATCGCCAGTAAGTTGCGGTTGCCGTGCCTCCGGCGGGGGCACGACGACTCCGAGATGGTTGGGAGTACGTCGGCGCGTCTCCGCCCGTCTTGACCTGGCGGACCATGCGGTGACCCGCTCCCCAGTGGGCGGGTCGGCGGCAGACAGTGAGGATGGTGGGGTATGTGAAAGGCCCCGCTTCACAGACTAGCGACAGGATTCCGACATCCATAAGGCCGGCCAGGATGGCTGACATCGCTCAGACTCTTGCCTAGATTGATCGCATGCCACCACTGGAAGCCGCAATGTGGGGTGCAATCGGCGGATTCGTGGTCGAGGGACTTGCCTTCGCGGCGGCGATACGGCGTGTAGGCGGATGGCCCTGGCGATGGGCGACCGAGCCGCAGCCGCTCCCGTACGCATCCATGGTGCTGGTCCGAGTTGCGGCGGGTGCGGGACTCGCCGCGCCTGCAGGCTCTTCGGGGCAGGTGTCGACGGCATTTGCTGCCTTCGTTCTCGGAGTTGCCGCTCCGCTTGTTGTCGAGAAGATTGTGCAGACTGCAGCTCAGCAACGGTTGCCGAATCTCACGCATGAGCAGGTGGAAACGCCAATAACTGGTGCTGCAAGCGCCCAATCGGCGCTAGTCCAAGCGGGAGAGAGCGATGCGACTTAACGAGACGTGGGGGCAGCTAATTGCAGCCTTGGGTCGATTAACGCCGGCTTTCACGCCAGCCCCTAACAAAATGCTTCGGCAACGTCGCGCTGAGACAGATGCACTTGCAGAGCCGACGCCGTCTTCGAAGCTGTCGACCGAGCGAATAGCCGAAGCATTGGATATGCTTGAAATTCGCAGCGTCAAGACCGAAGATGGCGAATTGTTGGCGATGTGGGACCGCCACGCTGTTCTCTTCACGGTCGAGGGGCCAGACGGAGAAATCCTCGTATCTCGCGCGAGTCCACATGCAACCATCCCGTCCGACGCGGTGGAAAGGGCGTACCGCGTGATGAATGAATGGAACGCTACGCGGCGTTTCATGAAGGCATACGTCGGCGAGCCGACAAGGCGTAGGCAGTTCCCAATTTTCGGCGAGATGCAAACACCCCTCGGTGCAGGTATTCATAGCGCGCTATTGATCGAACTGTTGGACGCGGCAGCAGCCGTAGCAACGTCCCTTGTGGAGTTTCTCTACGAGGAGGGCATATTTTCTGAGGGGTTTCCGGTGAGAAGGCAGGGTGAAGGAGTTGGCGATTGATTCGATCGGCAGCCCCAGGCGCTAAAGATTCGTTCCACTCCTGCGCGTCGCTGTCGGGTGAATCAGGCTGGAGGAGGAAGATTGAGAGAGGTTGCCGGAGCAAGTGTGTGGGTCGTTTTCCTGGGACTCGTCTTGACGTCGTCTGTTCTCGCCGCATTTGTAGGAAAGCTTCTGGATAGAGGCTCAACGCATGTCGACCGATTGCGAGAAGGGTATGCCGAAGCCGCAAAGGCTCTCGCTGAATGGAGCAACTTTCCCTACAGGATCGAACGGCGGGTAGCTGACGATGCGGAAACCCGCAAGGCGCTCGCCGAACTTGGATCGGATATCACTGATCGGTTGGCCTACTACTCGGGTTGGGTTAGCGCAGACAGTCCAGAGATGGGCGAATTCTACATCCGCCTCGTGACACGTCTTCGGATTGACGTGGCCGAGCATGCCCGATACGCCTGGGACCAGCCACCTCGCCTAACTGGTTCGGAAATGAACATCAGAAAGAGTCTTGTCGAGTCCCCGCCCGTCCGGATCATCTCGGGCTGGGCCTATGTGCAGCTCTTTTCGACCGCCTTCAGGTATAGGTTCGGCTGGCGTCGACACCTGGTCTGGGGGTCCCTGCTGCGACGCCTGCTTCTGGCAAGGGAGGTCAGAGCAGAAGTTGCATTGGCTCGCGCCCGCAGGGGACTGGTCCCCCTCGCTGAGCCCGAACGACCTGCAGCCGCTGAGGCATCGCCACGTTCCCCGGATCTGCAAGATCTTGAGCATGTGCGGGATGGTCAAGCAGCGGAATTGGCCTAAAGCAAGGCCCGCCCAGGTGAGGCTAGGCGCGCCGCCGGAAGCGCTAGTGAATCCTAGACCGTGTGTGACGGCAGCGCTGACAGCAACTGGCCCAGACAGGGGTAGCCGCTGGCAGTAGAGCGCGGACAGCCGCCCGAGGTCCCGCACGTGGGCAGACGTCGCCGGACGGAGCGCCCAGAACTTACAAGCGAGGGGTTGATGTGGCCCCCGGGCCTGGTTGTGCCGAAGGTCGGAAGCGTTCGCCTGGCGGTTGCGGTATTAGCCGTCGTGGTGGGGCGCGTCGGTGCGGTGTCGGGGGTACCGTCGATTGTGGTGGTCTGCCGTGTAGTGGCTGGTGGTCCGCTGCCCGGACCCCTACCTGGGAGACGATGATGAGCGATCCTGCGGCCTTTGGTGCGCGCCTGCGGATGTATCGCGAGCGTGGAGGGAAGACTCGACCCGTTCTCGGCGGGCTGGTCGGGCGTAGCGCAGAGTGGGTCAAGGCGTTGGAAAATGGCCGGCTACTGCCGCCACGCCTGCCCATGCTGCTGCGGCTGGCCGAGGTGCTCGACATCTCGGATCTAGCGGATCTGACCGGTGATCAGTCGTTGCCGGTGGCGTCGGTGACCAGGGCGGGGCATACCGAGGTCGGCAAGGTGGCTGCGGTGATGCAGCGGGCGTCGGTGCCCGTGGGCGCGGTGACGCCGATTGCCGTGATGCGCGATCTGGTGGATCAGGCGTGGGCGTTGTGGCATCGGTCGACGACTGAGCGTACGGCGGTGGCGGCGGTGCTTCCGGGGTTGCTGACGGATGCGCAGCGGAGTGCCCGGATGCTCGACGGCGGGGACCGTCGGCTGGCGTTGGTGGAGCTGGCGCGGGTGTATCACCTGGTGCAGTTGTACCTGGCGCACCAGCCGTTGCCGGAGTTGGTGTGGCTGGCTGCCGACCGGGCGATGTCAGCCGCCCAGGACGCCGACGACCCTGCTGCGATGGCGGTAGCTGCCTGGTACTACGCGCACGTCTATCGGGGCGCGAACCAGGTGGATGCCGCCGAGCAGGTCCTGGTCGAGGCTGCGGCTCTGGTCGACCCTGCGGCGGGTGGTGAGCAGTTGGCGCGGTGGGGTCAGGTGCAGCTCGGCATCGCGCTGGGGCACAGCAAGGCCGGCAGGGCCGGTCGGGCCTGGCGGGCGTGGGATGGTGCCGACTCGGCCGCGAGCCGGCTCGGCGGTGGGTACGTCCATCCATGGTTGATGTTCGGTTCGGCGGCGTGTGCGGCGTACGCGGTCACCATCGAGGCGGACCTGTGCCGCACGGGTGAGGCGGTGCGGCGGGCCGACACCACCGACTATCGGGCGCTGCCCTCGCAGACCCGCCGGGCTGCCGCGCTGATCGATGCCGCGCGGGCGCACCTGCTGGACCGTGGGGAGGTCGCGGCGGTGCACCTGCTCGGCCGGGCATTGCGGGAGAGCGTCGACACGGTGCGACACAACCCGTACGCCCGCTCTGTCGCCCTGGAGCTGTCGAACCGGCCGGGCACGGTCGGTGAGGACGCCCGAGAGTTGGCCCTCGCCATCGGCGTGATCGGGTAACCCTCCCTGAGGTACAAACTCTCCCTGCCGCAACCGGTGACCACTCGTAGCGTTCCCGTCACTGGCGGCGGCGAGACTGTGCCTGCTTGACACCCGATAGAGCCGGACAGAGTCTCGCCGCCGCCCCCTGTTGCTCGATCGAGGGGGCGAGTCTGTGGCGATCTGGTCTGAGCTGTGCGCGTTGATGCGGTGGCTGTTTCGGCGGCCTCAGCCGCCGCCACCGTCCGGGACCGGACAGCGGTACCAGGACGCTGAGCAGGCGGCGGCGCAGCAGCGTCTACTCGACCACGCGAGGCAACTGCGGCGGTGCCAGGGCCATCACGAATCGGCGGACCACCTCAGCGCACGTCGACCGGAGGGCCTCCAGTGACCCGACGCGTAACCAGTTCGTCCGGCCGGTCAACGGTGAGCAACCGGCGCGTGTCGTATGACGAGTACATCTCGGCCACTGCGCTGACCTTCGCGCGGCGGCATCGACCGGTGTGGTCCTCGCAGCTCCAGGGGCGAATCTGTCGTTGTGGGGTCGCCCTGCCCTGCCGTGCACAGCACCGGTTACCGATCAATCGCGGGCACTGGCCGCAGGCAGGTGAGCAGTGAGCGGTGCATTGGAGCGGGTGATCCTCGCGGTGCACGTCCGAGGGCTGGACGGCTGGTGTGTCGGTTACCTGGTGTGGTGGGCGAGGTTGGTTCCGTACCCGTGTTGGCGGGTGGAGTGGGTGACCAGTCGGCAGGCTCGCCCGAGCGTCTTCCGGCTTCTCGGCGGTGCGCGATGACTAGCCACGGCCCGGTCATGCCGATCTGGAGCTGTGGCGGCTGTGACCTGCCGTGGCCGTGTCCGACGCGGCGGCGTGAACTGCGCGCGGAGTACGCAGACGCGCCGGTGTCGCTGGCCCTCTACCTCGGTGCCTACCTCATTCAAGCCACAGAGGACATGCCCTGGGCACCCGCCGGCACCCTGCACCGCCGCTTCATCGGCTGGACCAGACAGCGGCCGGAAGTACAACAACGAAGTACAGCAGTCGCGCCCGCCGAACCCGACTGGCATGATCGCCATCAGGCCGTATGACCTCGGATGACACCCGATCGGCCGGCTTGCCGACAGTCCACACCGAAGGGATTACTGGCTGTTCTCCAAGCAGTCGCCGCCATCGACGTTCGTCACGCGAAGGTGTCGGGCCAGCTCGTTGATCGCGCGCTGGAGCGGATCGCCTGCCGCGCGGTGGCGGTGACCTGCCGTGGGGGCCGGACCGGTTCCCCTCCGGTCCGACCCCCGCGATCAGGTCCGCGCTAGGCGCGGATCCTGCGCTGCCGGACGACCAGCAGCAGCGCCGCGCCCAGGAGCACCGCCAGCACGCCGGCGCCCATCCAGAGCCCGGCCGGGAACGACGTACCGGTCACTGGGAGCTTGCCCTTCACCGGAATGGTGATGGTGGACTCGGGCGAGACCGGCGCCGGGCCGTCCGGCGGGGTGCCGGTCGCCGTCGCGGTGTTGCGCAGCGACCCGTTGTGGTAGTCGGCCTTGCTGACCGTGTACGTCGCCGTGCAGGTCACCGCGGCACCGGCCGCGAGGGTGACGGAACCGTTCGGGGTCCGCTCCGGACCACAGGTGATCGGGCCGAGGTTGGCAGCCGAGGCCGGCGCGGTCAGCGCGTCGGTGATCGTCACCCCGGTCAGCGACACCTGACCGGTGTTGGTGACCACGAACTGGAAGGGCACGTGCTGCCCCGGTCGGACGATCTTGTCGGTGCTGCTCGACTTCACCACGGTGATCGCCGCGCCACGGGTGGCTGTGACCTCGGCGGAGGCCGGCGCGGAGCGTACCGGTGCGGGTGGGGCCTGGCCGGGGATGGTCGGCGGCGTGCCGGCCGCGACGGCCGTGTTGGTGATTCGGCCGGCCTCGACGTCCGCAGCGGTGACCGCGTAGGTCGACGTGCAGGTGGTGCTCGTCCCGGCGGCCAGGCTGACCGCGCCGTTGGCGACCGGCGGCGTGCCGCAGGTGATCGCCCCGGGCGTTCCGGTGCCGGAGAAGTCGGTCTCGTCGACGGTCACCGCGCTGAGCGCTGTGGTACCGGTGTTGGTCACCACGAACCGGTACGTGACCACATCGCCTGCCGAGGACACCACTGTGGGCGTCACCGACTTGGTGATGGCGATCGCCGGGTGGGGGATCGGGATGTCCACGGGCGACGGTGGGGATACCGGCGGCGGTCCGAACGGGGGCGTACCGGTGGCCGTGGCGACGTTGCGCAGCGACGAGCCGGCGAAGTCCTCAGCGGTCACCGTGTAGGTCGTCCGGCACTGGATGGAGGCGCCCGGCGACAACGTCACAGCGCCGTTCGGGATGTTCTGCGGACCGCAGGTGATCGGCCCGAGCACACCACGCTCGGACGGCGGCAGCACCGTGTCGTTGACCGTCACGTTGGTGAGGGTGAAACCGCCGGTGTTGACGACCAGGAAGGTGTAGGGCACCTGCTGGCCCGGCGCGGCGATCGCCACAGTGGTCGTCGACTTGATCACCTCGATGTCGGCGACGAGGCCGGACTCCGGGATGGTCAGTGTCGACGGCGGCGAGTCGACCGGAGCTCCCCCGCCCGGCGGTGTGCCGTGTGCGGTGGCGACGTCGGTGACGCCGTTGTTGTCGAGGTCGGCCTGGGTGACGGTGTAGGTGGCGGTGCAGGTGGTGCTCGCGCCGGGCGCCAGGGTGGTGACCGGGCAGGTGATCGGGCCGAGGTCGGCGTTGGAGGACGGCGGGGTCTGCACGTCTGTCACGTTGACGTTGGTCAGCGTGAGCCCACCGGTGTTGACCAGGTGGAACCGGTACGGGACCTGCTGACCGACCGCGGTGATCGCCACGGTCGTGGAGGTCTTCACGACCTGGATCGCGGCGATGACTCCCGCGTCCGGAATGGTGAGCGTCGCCGGCGTCGAGTCGATCGGCGTGTCACTGCCGGCCGGTGTGCCGTGTGCGGTGGCGACGTTGGTGACGCCGTTGTTGTCGAGGTCGGCCTGGGTGACGGTGTAGGTGGCGGTGCAGGTGGTGTTCGCGCCGGGTGCGAGGGTGGTGGCGGCGCAGGTGATCGGGCCGAGGTCGGCGTTCGACGACGGCGGTGTCTGCACGTCGGTCACGTTCACCGAGGACAGCGTCACGGTGCCGGTGTTGGCCACCAGGAACCGGTAGGGCACCTGCTGCCCGACCGTGTTGATCGAGACGGTGGTGGACGACTTCAGCAGCGAGATCGACCGGATCAGGTCGGCCGCCGGAATGGTCAGCGTCGAGGGCGTCGAGTCGATCGGGTCGTCGCTGCCGGCCGGTGTGCCGTGTGCGGTGGCGACGTCGGTGACCTCGTCGTTGTCGAGGTCGGCCTGGGTGACGGTGTAGGTGGCGGTGCAGGTGGTGTTCGCGCCGGGCGCGAGGGTGGTGGCGGCGCAGGTGATCGGGCCGAGGTCGGCGTTTGACGACGGTGGGGTCTGCACGTCGGTCACGTTCACGTCGTTGAGCGTCACGCCGCCGGTGTTGGCCACCAGGAACCGGTACGGCACCTGCTGACCAACCGCCGTGATCGACGTGGTGGTCGACGACTTCACCACTGAGATGCCGGGCACGACCACGTCGCTCGGGATCGTCAGGGTGGCCGGCGGCGACTGTACGGGCGGCCGACCGCCGGGTGGTGTGCCCTGGGCGGTCGCGCTGTCCCGGACCGAGCCGAAGTCCAGGTCGGCCTGGGTGACGGTGTAGGTGGCGGTGCAGGTGGTCTGCGCGCCGGGGGCGAGGGTGGTGGCGGCGCAGGTGATCGGGCCGAGGTTCGCGTTGGACGACGGCGGTGTCTGCGTGTCCGTGACTGTCACTCCGGTGAGGGTGAACCCACCGGTGTTGACGACGTGGAACTGGTACGGCACCTGCTGCCCGACCGACGTGATCGACGGGGTGGTGGAGGTCTTCAGGATCGCGATGGAGGCGACCAGGCCGGTCTCCGGAATGGTGAGTGTCGAGGGCGTCGAGTTGACAGGTGCGCCGACCGTTGGGGTGCCGTGCGCGGTGGCGACGTTGGTGACGCCGTCGTTGTCCAGGTCGGCCTGGGTGACCGTGTAGGTGGCGGTGCACAGGGTCTGCGCGCCCGGTGCGAGGGTGGTGGCGGCGCAGGTGATCGGGCCGAGGTTCGCGTTTGACGACGGCGGTGTCTGCACGTCGGTCACGTTCACGCCGGTCAGGGTGAATCCGCCGATGTTCAGCAGGTGGAACTGGTACGGAACCTGTTGCCCGACAGTGGTGATCGATGTGGTGGTCGAGGTCTTCAGGATGGCGATCGCCGCGATCAGGCCGGCTTCGGGGATTGTCAGCGTCGAGGGCGGCGAGGTGACCGGCGTACCGCCGCCGGGCGGGGTGCCCCGTGCGGTGGCGACGTTGGTGACGCCGTTGTTGTCCAGGTCGGCCTGG
Source organism: Micromonospora hortensis (assembly GCF_022230935.1). Classification (NCBI taxonomy): domain Bacteria; kingdom Bacillati; phylum Actinomycetota; class Actinomycetes; order Micromonosporales; family Micromonosporaceae; genus Micromonospora; species Micromonospora hortensis. The sequence goes on along the minus strand of NZ_JAKKFE010000001.1, from coordinate 11,066 downwards.
GTGACCGTGTAGGTGGCGGTGCAGGTGGTGCTCGCGCCGGGTGCGAGGGTGGTGGCGGCGCAGGTGATCGGGCCGAGGTTGGCGTTCGACGACGGCGGTGTCTGCACGTCGGTGACGGCCACGTTGGTCAGGGTCAGGCCGCCGGTGTTGGCGACCAGGAATCGGTACGGCACCTGCTGCCCGACCGAGGTGATCGAGGTGGTGGTGGACGACTTCACCACGGTGACGGCGGCGGTGAGCGCCGGCGCCGGGATGGTCAGGGAGTTCGGGTCGGAGACGACCGGTGGACCGGTGGGTGGGCTGCCCTGTGCGGTGGCGACGTTGGTGACGCCGCCGTTGTCCAGGTCGGCCTGGGTGACCGTGTAGGTGGCCGTGCAGGCGGTCTGAGCCCCTGGCGCGAGGGTGGTCGCGGCGCAGGTGATCGGGCCGAGGTTGGCGTTCGACGACGGCGGGGTCTGCACGTCGGTGACCGAGATGGCCGTCAGCGGGACGCCGCCGGTGTTGACCACGTGGAACGAGTACGGCACCTGCTGACCGACGCTGGTGATCAGCGTGGTGGTCGACGACTTGATCAGGGCGATGTCGGCGGGCGTGGCGCCGGCGCAGGAGAGCGTGGTGCTGAACGGGAAGTAGTGGATCTCGCCGCCGCGGTGGTCAAGCGTACGGGTGATGACGCTGCCCTCGGTGTTGCTGGAGGAGAGGTCGGTGAGGCTGGCGTTGGGGGCGTAGATGGTGCCCTCGACGGTGGCGGCGTTCGGGGTGAGGGTGAGCGCGGTGGCGGTCGGGAAGTTGAACAGGACGTAGCGCGCCTGCGGCCCACCGATCCCGGCGAAGTTCGGCGCGGTCCAGGCGAACGTGTTGCCCACGCCGCTGGTGTCCACGTTGACCAGCAGTGGCGTGTCGGCGGTCGGCTGGCTCGCGAAGGTCAGGGTCTGGATGTTGGCCAGGTCGGCGGCGGTCAGGTTGAGCACGTTCGTCACGCCCGGGGTCAACGTGACGACGGCGTTGCTGCCCGGCGGGATCGGGCGGGGCAGCACGTCACCGTTCGGCGTCCGCAGCACCACTGTGTTGTCGCAGGTGGCCAGGCCGGCCGTGGTGTCCCGGAAGGCGGCGAACGCCCCGGCGAAGTTGATCGGCGAGGTCGGCCCGACGCTGGCAACCGGCTGCCGGGTGACCAGCTCCACCCGGGGTGAGGCGTCGTAGTCGTTCGCCGGCAGGATCCGGGTGTTGACCTGGGCGCCGTTGTTGTCGGTGTTACGGACGAAGGTGCCGGTCAGGTTGCCGACCTTGGCGTAGCCGTTGGAGAGCACCTGGAGGCGGCTGCCGCCGACGCTGCCGGCGAAGTTGACCCGTCCACCCACGACCAGGGCGGTGGGGTTGGCGTCGCCGGGCACCACGAACGATCCGGCGGTCGCGCCGGCGAGCTGGTAGTTGCCGAAGGTGAGATCGCCGCCGACGGCGAGGGTTCCCTCGTTCTCGTCGTTGTTCACTGTGGCGTTGCCCTCGGTCATCACGCCGAAGCTCAGCGCCTCGGCGACCGGGTCGACGGGGCCGATGGCCTCGTCGACGGCGGCCAGTACCGGGTTGATCGGGGTGGGTGCGCCAGGCGCCGGCACCAGCAGGCCGTTGACCGCCAGCACGCCCGCGACGGCGGCCAGCGCCGTCGCCCGTGACCTGCGGCTACCCCACCACGAAATCCTCATCACGCCCCCGTTGGTTCGAATGTGCCAGGGGAGCTTATAGGGGCAAAAACACCCTTATGCCGTGTTTGTCCGAATGGTGGCCCTGCCGGGCGGGCTTCGAACTGTGCGCACCGAACTTCCGTGTTTATGATCGACAACCCCCGACCGGGGACCGACACGGCCGTTCGATTCGGTCCGGAGCAGAGCTGAGGTGCGCGACGGTGATCCGCGAGGCGTACGCCTGCTGGGTGCGCGAACCCGGCGTGGCCGAGATCCAGCCGGTGTCGCTGACCGCCCCGGGCCCCGACGAGGTGCTGGTCCGGACCCGCTACTCCGGGGTCAGCCGGGGCACCGAGACGCTGGTCTTCGCCGGCCGGGTGCCCGCCGACCAGTACGCCACGATGCGCGCGCCGTTTCAGGAGGGCGAGTTTCCCGGCCCGGTGAAGTACGGCTACCTCAGCGTCGGCGTCGTCGAGCAGGGCCCGCCGGAGCTGCTCGGGCGAACGGTGTTCTGCCTGCACCCGCACCAGAGCGCGTACGTCGTGCCGGTGAGTGCCGTGGTGCCGGTGCCGGAGGGTGTGCCGGCCGCCCGAGCGGTGCTCGCCGGCACTGTGGAGACGGCCGTCAACGCCCTGTGGGACGCGGCGCCGCTGGTCGGCGACCGGGTCACAGTGATCGGCGCGGGCATGGTGGGCTGCTGCGTCGCGGCGCTGCTGGCTCGGTTCCCCGGCGTGCACGTCGAGTTGGTCGACACCGACGCCCGCAGGGCCGGCGTCGCCGGGGCCCTCGGCGTCGACTTCGCCAACCCGGCCGACGCCAGTGGCGACCGGGACCTGGTCGTGCACGCCAGCGCCACCGCCGCCGGCCTGCAACAGTCGCTGGACCTGCTCGCCCCGGAGGGCACGGTCATCGAGCTGAGCTGGTACGGCGACCGCCCCGTGCAGGTGTCACTGGGCGGGGCGTTCCACTCGGGTCGACTCAGCGTGCGCAGCAGCCAGGTCGGCATGGTGGCACCAGCCCGACGGGGACGGCGCAGTTACGCCGACCGACTGGCGCTCGCCCTGGACCTGCTCGACGACCCGGCCTTCGACGCGTTGATCACCGGCGCCTCGCGCTTCGCGGAGCTACCCGACGTGCTCGCCAGACTGACCTCGGGCGACCTGCCCGCGCTCTGCCACCTCATCACCTACGAAGACGGAGAGTGATCGTGTTCAGCGTGACCGTTCGGGACCACATGATGATCGCCCACAGTTTCCGAGGTGAGGTGTTCGGGCCCGCCCAAAAGCTGCACGGCGCGACGTTCGTGGTGGACGCGACGTTCCGCCGGCCCGACGTGGACGCCGACGGGATCGTGGTGGACATCGGCCTGGCCACCGAGCAGCTGCGGGCCGTGCTGAGCGAGCTGACCTACCGCAACCTCGACGACGAGGCGGCCTTCGCCGGGGTGAACACCACCACCGAGGTGCTGGCCCGTACGGTCGCGGACCGGCTGGTCGAACGCGTGCACGCCGGTGAGCTGGGCGCGGGGGCGCGCGACCTGACCGGTATCACTGTCACCCTGCACGAGTCGCACATCGCCTGGGCGAGCTACGAGCGGTCGTTGTGACCGAAGCGGGCCGGGCGGTGCACGTCGTCCTGCCCGGTGACATCGACGATCCGGCCACGCCCAGCGGCGGCAACTCCTACGACCGGCGGATCTGCGCCGGTCTGGGCGAGCGCGGCTGGTCGGTGCACGAGCATCCGGTGCCCGGCACGTGGCCGCATCCCGATCCGGCCGACCGGGCGACGCTGGGCGGGGTGCTCGCCGCCGCGCCCGACGACGCCGTGGTGCTGATCGACGGCCTGATCGCCTCGGCCGTGCCGGACCTGCTCGCCCCGCACGCCCGTCGGCTGCGCCTGGTGCTGCTGGTGCACCTGCCGCTGGACGACGAGCCGGAGGCCCGCGCGCTGGCCACCGCCCGGGCCGTCGTCACCACCAGCGAGTGGACCCGCCGAGCCCTGCTGGCCCGCCATCCGGCCCTCGCCGGCCGGGTCCGGGCCGCGCCGCCCGGGGTGCGGCCCGCGCCGCCGGCAGCCGGCTCGGCGGCCGGTGACCGGTTGCTCTGCGTCGCGGCGGTCACCCACCACAAGGGGTACGACGTGCTGGTCGACGCATTGGCCACGCTGGTCGGCCGGCCCTGGACGATGCTCTGCGTGGGCACTTTGGCCCGCGAACCGGATCTGGTGCACCGGCTGCGCGACCGGTTGACCGGAGCGGGCCTCACCGAGCGGGTGCGACTGGTCGGCCCGCTGACCGGCGCGGCGTTGGACGACGCGTACGCCGCCGCCGACCTGCTGGTGCTGCCGTCGAGAGGCGAGACGTACGGCATGGTCGTCACCGAGGCGCTGGCCCGCGGTCTGCCGGTGGTGACCACCGAGGTGGGCGGGCTGCCGGAGGCGCTCGGTCACGCGCCCGGCGGTGACCGCCCGGGACTGCTGGTCCCACCCGGTGACCCGGCGGCGCTGGCCGCCGCGCTGATCCGCTGGCTGGACGACGACGCGCTACGCGCCCGGCTGCGGCGGGCCGCTCTCGCCCGGCGCGACACCCTGACCGACTGGCCGGTGACCACCGCGTTGCTGGCCGGCGTGCTGAAGGAGGTGGCGGAATGACCGCCGAGGAGACCCTGCCGTTCGCCGACTGGCTGCGGCTGCGTGAGCCGGCCGACGCGGCGGCGCGCGCCGAGGACCTGCTGGATGCCGTCCGGGCCTGGCTGACCGGCGACACCCCGACGGTGATCCACGACCTGGGCAGCGGCACCGGGTCGATGAGTCGTTGGCTGGCCACCCGGCTACCCGGACCACAGCACTGGGTGCTGCACGACCGGGACGCCGACCTGCTGGCCCGGGCCGCCGAGGGCATGCGGGGGGTGACAGCCGCCGACGGCGCCCCGGTCACCGTCCACACCCGCTGTGGCGACCTCACCCGGCTGACCGCCGACGACCTCGCCGACGGTTCCCTGGTCACCGCATCCGCGTTGCTGGACATGCTCACCGCCCAGGAGGTCGAACGGGTGGCGGCCGCCTGCGTCGGCCGGCCAGCCCTGTTCGCCATCTCGGTGACCGGGCGGGTCCGGTTCACCCCGGCCGACCCGCTCGACGAGGCGGTCGAGGCCGCGTTCAACGACCACCAGCGGCGTACCGTCGAGGGCCGGCGGCTGCTCGGCCCGGACGCCGTCGCCGCCACCGCGGCCGCGTTCGCCCGGCTCGGCGTCGACGTGCGGGAACGGCTCAGCCCGTGGCGTCTCGGCCCGGAGCAGGCCGACCTGACCGCCGAATGGTTCCGAGGATGGCTCGGGGCCGCCTGCGAGCAGCGCCCCGACCTGGCCGAACCCGCCCAGGCGTACGCCCGCCGCCGGTTGGCCGACGCGGCTACCGGCCGACTCACGGTGCTCGTCGAACACACTGACCTCCTCGCGGGTGGATGAACCGTTCACGCCCTGGGTACGTGCACTAGGGCAAGTGGACGATCTTCAAAAAGGAGGCCGGCGCCGATGTTCTGGGCCTGGGCACGAGTGGTCGGCGGGGTGGGTCTGCTCGCCGTCCTGCTGTGGCAGGTGGGCAGCGGCCCGTTCCTCGCCGGAGTACGACTGATCGACGCGTCAGCGTTGGCTGCGGCGCTGGTCATCGGGGTGCTCACCACTGTCTGCGCGGCGTGGCGGTGGAGCCTTGTCGCCGGCGGCCTCGGCGTACGCCTGCCACTGGCGACCGCTGTGGCGCACTGCTACCGGGCCGTGTTCCTCAACGCCACACTGCCCGGCGGGGTGCTCGGCGACGTGCACCGGGCGGTACGCCACGGCCGCGACGCCGGCGACGTGAGCCGGGGCATCCGCGCTGTGGTCTGGGAGCGTGCCGCCGGGCAGGTGGTCCTGGTCGGGGTCGCGCTGGTGGTGCTCGCCGCCTTCCCGTCGCCGGTCCGGCCGTACCTGCCGGTCGCCGCCGCGCTGCTCGTCGCCGGCGGGCTGGTCGTCGTGCTGCTGGCCCGGGTCCTCCCGAACGGTGGCGGGTCGCGCTGGGCGACGGCACTGCGTACCGCCGTGGCGGACGTACGGTCGGGCCTGCTGGCGCGGCGCACCTGGTTCGGTGTGCTGGTCGCCTCGGCCGTGATGGTCGCCGGTCACCTGGCCACCTTCCTGGTGGCGGCGCGTACCGCCGGATCGGACGCCCCGCTGTCCCGACTGCTGCCGTTGACGTTGCTCGCCCTGCTCGCCATGGGCCTGCCGTTGAACGTGGCCGGTTTCGGGCCGCGCGAGGGGGTGGCGGCGTGGGTGTTCGGCGCGGCTGGCCTCAGCGCGGCCGAGGGCATCGCCACCGCCACCGTCTACGGCGCACTGGTGTTGGTGGCCAGCCTGCCCGGGGCCGCCGTGTTGCTGGCCCGTCGGCGTCGAATTCCGGTCGCCGCTCGGGAAGCCGCCTCCGGCGGCGGATGTTGAGTCGGTTGTGAGACGGTACGCGTCGCCGGACGGCGGTGGCGCCGGACAAAGGAGTCCCATGCCCGAAGCATTGCCGGTTGCCACGATCCGCACGCAGGTCACGGTGCCGCTGGCGTTTCCGGATGGCTACACCACGACAGCCCGGGTGTTCACCTTCAAGGGCCTGGTGGACGGTCGGGAGCACCTGGCCCTCGGCCTCGGCGACTGGGCGGGTGCCCTGGACCGGCTCGCCGCCGGGGGAGTAGCCCCGCTGGTCCGTCCTCACAGCGAGTGCCTGACCGGCGACGTGTTCGGCAGCCAACGCTGCGACTGCGGGCCGCAACTGCGCGAGGCGGTGCAGCGGATCGCCGAGACCGGCGGTTTCCTGCTCTACCTCCGGCAGGAGGGCCGTGGCATCGGCCTGTACGCCAAACTCGACGCGTACGCGTTGCAGGACGCCGGGTTGGACACCTACCAGGCCAACGTCGCGCTGGGCCGGGGCGAGGACGAGCGGGACTACACCGCCGCCGCGCAGATGCTGGCCACGTTGGGCGTGCCGCGGGTCCGACTGCTGAGCAGCAACCCGGACAAGGCCGAGCAGTTGACCCGGCTGGGCGTGGACGTTGCCGAACGGGTGCTCACCAGCGTCTTCCTCTCGCCGGCCAACGCCGAATACCTGGCGGCGAAGGCGGCCAAGGCGGCGGAGGTCGAGGCGGCCGAGGCGGTCGAGGCGGCGGATGTGCTCGCGGGCCGGGCGCCTGAGCGGCCCGTCTCCCGATGAGTTGGCGGCCGGGCCCGACGCGGCCGTACGTGCTGCTGAGTTGTGCCGCCTCCATCGACGGGTACATCGACGACGCCTCCGAGCAGCGGTTACTGCTGTCCAACGAGGAGGACCTGGACCGCGTCGATGCGGTCCGGGCCAGCTGCGATGCCATCCTGGTCGGCGCCGGCACCGTCCGACGAGACGATCCTCGGCTGCTGGTGCGCTCCCCGAGCCGCCGGGCCGAGCGGGTGGCGGCCGGTCGACCCGCCTCGCCCACCAAGGTCACCCTGACCGCTCAGGGCGACCTCGACCCGAGCGCCCGCTTCTTCACCGCCGGTGATTCGGCCCGGCTCGTCTACTGCGCCACTGGCGCGCGGGACAAGACCGAGGAGCGGGTCGGCCGACTGGCCACCGTGATCGACGCGGGTGAGCCCGTCGACCCGGGGTGGTTGCTGACCGACCTGGCCGGGCGGGGCGTACAACGGTTGATGGTGGAGGGCGGCGGGACGGTGCACGCCCAGTTCCTCGCCGCCGGTCTCGCCGACGAACTGCACCTGGTGGTCGCCCCGTTCTTCGTCGGTGACGGCCGGGCGCCCCGCTTCGTCGGCGAGGGTCGTTTCCCCTGGCACCCGGGTCGCCGCGCCCGTCTGGCCGAGGCCCGCCAGATCGGCGACGTGGTCCTGCTCCGCTACGCCCTCTCCGACCGCTGCCCCACCAACCCCGCCGCCCGCCCCACGGACCCGCCCGCCCCTACCGGTCCCACGCGTTGAACATGGGGTTGGCGGGTGATTCGATCTCCACGGACCCCGCCAACCTCATGATCATCCCGACCGGGTGGGTGGGGTGGCGTTATTTGTGTGGACGGTGGGGGTGGGTTCGGACAGGATTTCCGGATGTCCGTACCGAACCTGGCCCTGCTGCGCTGGCAGTTCGACCTGACGTGGTCGCTGTTCGAGTACCACCTTGAGCGACTCGACTATGCGGACTTCCTCTGGGAGCCGGCCGACCACTGCTGGTCGGTGCGGCAGAGCACCGACGGCACCTGGACCCCGGACTGGGCCGACACCGAACCCGACCCGGTCCCGGTGCCGACGATCGGCTGGCTCACCTGGCACGTCGGCTGGTGGTGGACCGTGGCGATGGACCATCTCCGGGGTGGATCAGCCCGGCAGCGCACGGCCGTTGTCTGGCCGGGCGCGGGCGAGCCGAGTGTCGCCTGGCTGCGTGGACTGCGCACCGAATGGCTGGGTCTGCTCGACCAGTTCGGCGACAGCGACAGCGACAGCGACCTCGACCGCATCGCGACGTTCCCCTGGCCGGACGGGACCGACCACACCGTCACGCACACGATCGGTTGGGTCAACTCCGAACTGATGAAGAACGTCGCGGAGATCGGTCAGCTCCGGCTGCTCCGCGCCGCACGCACCGATCGGGGCGGCCCGGCTGCTCGACCGTAGTACTTTCGCCACACGAGTGCCGTGACGAAACCGGAGGCGGCGTGCTCAGTGCCCGGTGTGTCGAGTGCGAGGCGGACCTGCCCGTCGGCACCGGCCGGGGGCGCCCGCGCCGCTACTGCTCCCGTCGCTGCCAGGCCCGCGCGTACCGCAGGCGTCGAGAGCACGGCCCCACCAGCAGCCCACGTCGTATTCGGGACCTGCCCGCGCCGACCGGCGGCGACCCGCGCCACCGGTTGGTCGCCCTCGCGGTCGAACTGGCGGACGCGGGCGGTCTGGACGCCGTCTCCCTGCGGGTCCTCGCCCAACGCGCCGGCCTGCCCGCCCACGCCGTCTACCGGCACGTCCGGAACCGGGTCGATCTCCTCGCCGCGATGGCCGAGCAGATCACCGCCACCCGCCCGCCCGGCACCGCGCCACTACCGCGCGATCCGCGCCAACGGCTCGAACGGCTGGCCGGGGACGAGTGGGCGATGTACCGCGGACATCCCTGGCTGCTGGCCATCCTCGCCACCGACCGGCCGCCGACCGGGCCGGCGGTACTCGCCATGGTCGACCGGGTGGTGACGGCGTTCACCAGCGCCGGGTACGAACCGGCCGAGGCGTTCCGCGCCTACCTGGCGCTCAGCGGCTACATCCAGGGCATGGCCCTGCTCATCCGGCGTGACCCCGAGGACGACACCACCTACCACGCCTGGTGGTCGGCGACCCTCACCCGGCTGGAGCGGACCGGCCGTACCCGGGATCGACAGTGGCTGGCCGCGGCCGGGCAGACCACACCTGACGCCGACCTGGACACCTGGTTCCAGTTCGGCCTGCGCGGGCTGCTCGACGGCCTGTTGCACAGCCCCACTCGGTAGGGTGGCCGGCGTGCCGCGACTGGAGATGATCACCAAGGACAACGTGGAGGCCGCGTGCCGGGTCAGCGTGCGGCCCGACCAGGAGAAGTTCTCGTCTCCGATCGCCTGGTCCCTCGCCGAGGCGTACGCGCAGCCCGAGATCGCGTGGCCGCGTCTGATCGTCCAGGATGATGAGATCGTCGGCTTCCTGATGGGCTTCTTCGACATCGTGTGGGACCCGGCCCAATCGGACGACAGGCGCTCGGGGCTGTGGCGGCTCAACATCGCCGCCGAGCACCAGGGCCGGGGGTACGGCCGCTTCGCGGTACAGGCCATTCGCGACGAGGCCCGCCGACGTGGGCACGACCGCGTCTACACGACGTGGGAGCCGGGGCCGGATGGCCCGGAGCAGTTCTACCTGAAACTCGGGTTCCAGCTGACCGGTGAGACCAGCGAGAACGAGGTGGTGGGCGTCCACTCCACGCACTGACCGGAGGCAGTGGACGACCCTGGACCGAGTGATCAGGGGTGCGGCGGGGCCTGCGTACGATGCGGGGTCGAGTTCCCCTCGTCGCGGCGGAGGTATCGGGCAATGGCAGGCCAGCACGAGGGTTTCGCCCTCGGCATCGACCTCGGCACGTCCAACACCGTCGCGGTGCTGCGCTGGCCGGACGGGCGGACCCGTCCGCTGCTGATGGACGGTCAACCGCTCAGTCCGTCCGCCGTCTACGCCGACCCGGACGGCACCCTGCACACCGGCTGGGACGCCCGCCGGTTGGCGCAGGCCGACCCGGCCCGGTTCGAGGCGAACCCGAAGCGTCGGGTGGACGAGCCGACAGTGCGGCTCGGCGACCGCGCGTACCCGCCGGCCGACCTGCTCGCCGCGGTGCTGGCGGCGGTCGGCCGGGCAGCTGTGGGCGCCGTGGGTTTCCTGCCGCCGGCCGTGGTCACCTGCCCGGCCGCCTGGGACGCGACGCGGCGACAGGTCCTCGCCGACGCGCTGCTGCGGGCGGGCTGGCCGCAGGCCGCCGAGCACACCCTCGCCGGGCCGACGCCGCCCGGCACCCGGCTGCTGCGGGAGCCGGTGGCCGCCGCCCGCTACTACACGCAGGTGCTGCACCGTCCGGTGCCGGTCGGCGGGGCGATAGCGGTCTTCGACTTCGGTGGCGGGACGCTCGACGTCGCGGTGCTGCGCAACGAGGGCGCCGACCCCTGGGGTGACTCCGGCTTCAGCGTGGTCGCCGACGGTGGCCTGCCCGACCTGGGCGGTCTGGACCTCGACGCGGCGCTGGTGCGGCGGGTCGGCGAGTTGGTCGATGAGCGGCACGCCGCGCAGTGGGCCCGGCTCACCCGACCGGCGGATCCGGCGCAGCGCCGCGACCAGGTCCGGCTCACAGACGAGGTACGTGGTGCGAAGGAAACCCTGTCCCGGTCTACGGTCGCCCCGGTCGCGGTGCCGGGAGTGGCCGAGACGATCCAGCTGACCCGGGCGGACGTCGAGCGGGTGGCCACGCCGCTGCTGCGCCGGGCGGTGCAGCGGGCCCGGGAGGTCATCGCCGCCGCCGGGCTGCGCCCCGATCAGCTCGACGGGTTGTTCCTCGTGGGCGGGTCGTCACGAATCCCGCTGGTGGCCCGCATGCTGCACGCCGAGCTGGGGATCGCGCCGACCGTGCTGGACCAGCCCGAGTTGCCGGTGGCCGAGGGCGCCCTGACCGACCTGCCGCTGCGCAAGCCGCTACCTGCCCCGGCGTACGCGGGAGCGCCGCTCGCGCCACCCGCGCCGGCTCCGGTGAGCCCGCCCGCGCCGGCTGGATCGCCCGCGCCGGTCGTACCGTCGCAGCCCTGGCCGGGGTCGACCCCGCCGGCGGGGCCGCCGCCCA